>JAEYYQ010000417.1 GCA_023428365.1 Pseudomonadota bacterium
TCCGAGATAACGCTGCGAATCGATCAGCTCACGCCCAAGCCGATACCTCAGACGCATGCGCAGCTTGCTGATATGGCTTTCTACGACATTCTCATCAATATCTTCGCCAAACAGCCCATAAACAGCGTTGAAGATTTGGCTTTTCGTGACGCGGCGCCCTTTATTCGTCACGAGATATTCCAGAATGCGCCGCTCACGGCGCGGCAACGGCAAAATATCACCCGCAACTTCCGGATCGCGGCCATCGAAATACACGCGCAGATCACCAAAATCCGCGCATTCCGAATCACTGATTGCGCGCCGACGAATCGCGTGAATGCGAGCCAGTATTTCTCGAACGTGAATCGGTTTCCGGACGACGTCATCAACGCCCGCCGCAAACAGATCAAGCGTCTCCTCCAGCGACTTGCTGTCATTCATCGCAATAACCGCAGCACCCGTCCGGCCACGGATTTTCCTCGACAGCGTCTGGCGCCCCGAGAAATCCCCGAGAAGGAAAGCCTCCACGGCCCCCAAATCAATGTCGGATGCGGTATCCACCCAAGTCGCAAGGTCCCCCGGTAGGATCCCCGACGCCGTCACACCTTCACGATCAAACCACGTCCGATAGCCATCGGTCACGGTTTCGCGCTCGTCGGCGATAAGGATCATGGCCGCCCCCCGAATCATGCCCCCAGTGAATCGGGTACAATTGTCGACTTTTCGCGTCAACGCGAAGCTGCGCCATCAGAATCTTTAAGATCAGATTGACACCGACGTGCGGATTTCTGCACACACGACACTTTGAATCCTTGCAAAGTTCCGCGAATTACTTTGCGGCAGGAGGAGTGCTCGCATTTGGTGTTTCTGCGCGGATTCGCAATTATTGCGTGTTGCGACAATTTCTCAACGTGATGCTTTGAAATGGGGCAGTGGTTACGGCAAAAGAAATCAAAAAAACTGATGATAAATAACGTTCAATAGGCTTTCAGCTCGCAGATTGCATTCATTTCTAGGCTGACCAACTTTCATCGTGGACGGCGAGTCCCGCCTCCACTACGTCACAATTGCCCGACATTTGGCGCCTCAGCGGTGGGGTGAACTTGTTCGGTGTGCACCCCGGCACGGACCGTGCCAGACGGATGGATCAGCAACCGCGTTGCGGCTGATTTCGTTACCAGTCGGTGAATTTTAATACAATCTTAACCGTCCCGCACAATCATACCGCCTGCTAGCGGCTCCGATGACTGCGCACATTGGGGCGCGCACTGTTGCGTCAACGCTATGCGCGAGAGAGTTGAGTATGCAAAGCGTGTCACCGAGTACAAAACCAAAGTCACGGCCGCCCTCATCCGGCAGCAGCCTTAGAAAACTTCCAAACAGCGCCGACGTAAAAAAGCTCACCCAGGCATTCAACACCTGGGCGTTCAAACGCGAGCAGCCGTCGGATACTTCACTTTTGGAGCACTTCGCCGCTCGGACGATGATGAAACGGCAGCCAATGTCGTTCGTGCTCTACTGGGGCAAGGGCCCCAGATCCGATATTGCGACCCCTGATCTTCAGTGCCTCGACTACCTCGCATCGATGGCCGATCGCGTCAAAGCCGCCTATCGTGACGGCTGCGCCATCAGCCTCGTACTCACGGATACACATGCGACGCTGAACGGCCACGCCGCCCAAAGCATCAATTCTTACTTCACGCAAATCGAGCGGGAGGCGGAGAAGCGAGGCTTCGAGTGCTATTTGCTGAGCGAGCTCACTGAAACCGCCGGTCGGGCGATCAAAGTCGACGATAGCCCGGGGCCAACAGAAGCTACAATCAGCCAACTCACCGGAAGTGCGATGCGTTGGTACCGCGGCGCCGGAACGGCCGAGCAGGGCGCGCGCACATACTTCGAGATGAACATGGTGGAACGGCAAGTGATCGAGCTGTTCTTCCCGAGCTCAGTCTTCGTGACATTCAACGGCAGCGATCATCGGGAGTTGTTCCCGGAAAAACTGCCCATTTTCTATATGTACTCTTTGAAGCGGGGCTTCGGCGTGAAGCCTTGGTTCCTGAATGACGACGGCACTGCCGCCGAGATCGACTGAGCTAACTAGATACATTGTCGGGGGATGAGCGTCCGGAGCGGAAATTCTGGACGTGTCTCGCACGCTACGGCGCGATGGCCGATGTGTCGCGCCGCTCAGCCCGTGCTCGGGGAGTCACGTGGATGGATTGGTCTCTGGTGATATCGGCCGGGCTCGGCCTTTTTCTAGCCGGCATCGTCAAGGGCGCGACGGGCCTTGGCTATTCCTCCTGCGCCCTGCCGTTTCTCGTTTCCGCCATCGGCCTGAAGCCCGCGATGGCGCTCGTCGTCATACCGGCGATGGCAACCAATGTTACCGTCGCCTTCACCGCTGGACATTTTTCCGAGATCGCCAAGCGGTTCTCGAACCTCTACTTGGCCATGCTTCCAGGTATCGGGATTGGCGTCTACCTGCTGGCGTGGGTCGCACAATCTATTGCCACACGCACTCTGGGGATTGTGATCATCGGCTATGCGCTTCTATCGCTGGCCCGGCCGCATCTGTCGATTTCCAAGGCCTCCGAACGGGCACTGCAGTTCCCGACCGGTTTTGCCAATGGCCTACTGACCGGTCTCACGGGTTCGCAGGTCATGCCGCTATTTCCCTACATGATGGCCCTTGAACTCGACCCCAATCGACTGGTTCAAGCGATCAATCTTGCGGTTTCGCTATCATCCGTACTTCTGGCAATCGGCTTGTTCTCTGCAGGAATTATGACACCGCTTCTTCTGGGACTGTCGATTATTGCGATCGTGCCTGCGCTGCTTGGAGTCCAGATCGGCACTCGGATGCGCGACTTTATCCCGGCATCGAAGTTCAAGCTGGTCGTTCTGTACGTCCTGCTTGCGACGGGGCTGCTGCTGTTGATCCGGTCGTAGTCAAACGGCCGGCCTCGCCGTCTCTAGATGCCCTTCGACAGCACGAGCAAGGCCGTGGGTACGCTGCCGTCGCTTGTTACATTAGCGGCGGGAAAACCGAAGTTCGCCTGCGCGACCAGAAGCAGAACGCCGAGCATGGCCAGCTTGATACCAAGGGCGGCCCGCCAGCCGGATCGCATGGCATCGTCGGGAGTCGAGTTGTTTACATCAGGATACACGATACACACCTCGATCGAACGTGCTGAGCGGATCAGGCGGCCAGCGACCTCCGGCCATCCTCGGAAACTTTGGCCGGCAAGATCTCATCGGCCGGCTTCGGCGGACTGAAGAAGTAGCCCTGCGCCTCCGTGCATCCCAGAACCGCCAGCTCATCGAGCTGCTGCTGGGTTTCGACGCCCTCCGCCACTGTGCTCATCCCGAGATTTGACGCCAGCGTCGTGATCGCCCGGATAATGACCGTCGCGCTGTGCTTCTGACCCAGCGTCTTCACGAAGCTACGATCAATTTTGATCCGGCTGATCGGATACATCTGCAGGTAGCTCAGAGACGAGTAGCCGGTGCCGAAGTCATCCAGAACAATTCGGATGCCGAGAGCCTGCAGCTCCTGCAGCTGACCAATGGTCGTGCTGTCGTGTTGCATCAACGTGGATTCGGTGATCTCAATCTCGAGCCGATGAGGCGCCAAACCTGATGCTTCAAGCGCGCTCCGGACGGTATCCACCAAAGTCCCGTCCCTGAACTGACTAGGTGCGATATTGACCGCAATCTTCAGAGTATCGGGCCGGTTTGCCATCTCCATGCACGCCGTCTGCAAAACCCACGCGCCGATCGGCACGATCAATCCGGTCTCTTCGGCGACGGAAATGAACTCGGCAGGCGAAACCAGGCCACGTTCCGGATGGCGCCACCGCACGAGGGCTTCAAACCCTTTCAGCTCCTTGGACGCGATATTGACGATTGGCTGGTAGTGAACCTCGAGCTGGTTGCCTTCGAGAGCCACGCGCAGGCTTGTTTCCAGAGCATGGCGGGCCTGAACAGAGGCGTGCATGCTCTTATTATAGAAGCAGAAGCGGCCACGGCCTGCCGCCTTTGCCGCGTACAGCGCCAGATCCGCCGCCTTGACCAGATCGGCCGCCGTCCGAGCATGCTTATGACCGAGCGCAACACCGATGCTGGCACCGACAATGACGCGCAGCCCCTCGATGTCGTAGGGTTCGCTGAGAATCTGACACATCAGCTTCGCCAGTTCGGCAGCGTCAGCCTCCTCACGCACATCCGCCTGGATGACCGCAAATTCATCACCGCCGAGCCGGGCTACGCTGTCTTGAGGGCCTAAGGCCGCCTGCAGGCGATCCGCGACGTGCGTCAGCAGTCTGTCGCCCAAGGGATGACCACGCGTGTCGTTGACGAACTTGAAGCCGTCGAGATCGATCAGGTGCAAGGCGAATTCCCTGCCGTCCTGAAAAGATTCGAATGCGCGATCGATACCCTCGCTAAACTTGGCTCGGTTCGCGAGCCCTGTGAGGTGATCATGGCGCGCGATATGAAGCAGTTCCGCTT
>JAEYYQ010000538.1 GCA_023428365.1 Pseudomonadota bacterium
ACCATGCGCGCACTGCGTTCGGTGCTGCGAGTCGTGGATTGGTGAAGACTCCCAATCTTGATCGGCTCGCGGCGCGCGGTGCTCGCTTCTGCAATGCCTATACGGCGAGCCCGATCTGCTGTCCCGCGCGGGCGGCGATCGCCACGGGTCGCTATCCGCACGAAACCGGATATTGGGACAACGCCATCACCTATGATGGTCAAGTTCCGACATGGCATCATCGCCTGCGCGATGCCGGTCACGACGTCGCCGCGGTTGGAAAGCTGCATTATCGGAAAACAGACGACGACAACGGCTTTTCCGAAGAAATTGTGCCTATGCACATTCTCGGCGGCAAGGGCGGCGTCAGCATGCTGCTGCGCTGGAACGGCGAGGAACCGACCAATACCGGACAGTGGGAGCTTTACGCAGACAAATCCGGCGTCGGCGAAACGACCTATCAGAAATACGACACGGACATTACCCAGCATGCCGCGGAATGGCTGGAGAAACGCGCGACATCCGGCAACGATAAACCGTGGGCACTGATGGTGTCTTACGTAAGCGCGCACCCGCCGTTCAGTGTGCCGCAGCGTTTTCTCGATCTGTACCGTGACATGGATCTACCGTTGCCTCCGATGCATGGCAGCGACGAGCGCCCGGAACATTCAGCGATCCGCCATTTACGAGAGAACTTCGCCTACGGCGACCTCGATGATCCGGAGTTGTTGCGCCGGATCACGGTCGCTTATTACGCCCTGTGCAGCCATCTCGATGAGCAGATCGGCATGGTGTTGTCGACGCTCGAACGTCTTGGTTTTGCTGGCGACACACGGGTGATTTATACCAGCGATCACGGGGAGGCCCTTGGCGCGCACGGACTACTCGGCAAATTCCAGCTCTATGAGCCGTCAGCCGGCGTTCCGTTATTGATGGCAGGTCCGGACATCCCGTCCGGTCGTGTCATCGACGAACCCGTCTCGCATATCGATCTGTATCCGACCATTCTGGAGTCTTTCGGCGTGGCGCATACCGGCCCGCAGCATCCAGCGCATGCACGCAGTCTGTGGCCAATACTGGACAACGCTCGCCGACCCGATCCGGTATTCGCCGAATATCATGCAGCCGGATCCCGAGCCGGGATGTTTCTGTTGCGTCGTGGGAAAGAAAAACTCGTTTATCATGTCGGCGCGCCGCCGCAGTTTTTCGATCTCGAACAAGACCCCGACGAAACCAACGATCTCGCCATGACGCCTGCCGGGCGCGAGCGCGCTGCGATGCTCGAACGCGAACTGCGGAAGATTTGCGATCCGGAAGAGATCGACCGACGCGCCAAGGCCGATCAAAAGGCGAAAGCCGAGTTTTGGGGCGGTAACGATTCCATCCGCCGCGAAGGACTGCTCGTTTACACACCGACGCCCGGCACCACGGCCGAAATCGCGCGCACAGATTCAACACCCAATTGAGATGATGACCTGATGTCCGAAATGTCGTCCGCCACATCCTCTGGCCCTTATCCAATTGCGGATGTGACATCCTGGGCTGTGAAAATTCTCGAGCGTGCCGGTGTTCCGCAGAACGACGCCAAGATCACCGCGGAGGTTCTGGTTCGCACCGATGCCCGCGGCTTCCGTACGCATGGATTGACGAGACTGCGCAGCTATCTGGAGAAACTGAAATCAGGTGAGGTTGCGACTGTCGCCCGAATGACGGCCGATATCAATGGCAGCTACGGCGTCGTTGAGGCTAATGGCGCGCTCGGGCAGGTCGCCGGGATCATCGCTGTCGATCATGCGATCCGCGCAACGGAAACTCAGCCACTCGTCTCCGTCACATTGCGCGAGGCGGGACATCTCGGCGCGCTCGGCGTTCTGGTTTTGCGTGCCGCCGAGGCAGGTCGCGTTGCACTGATGCTGCAGGCCACGCCGCCGATCATCACGATGCCGGGTGTCGGCGGTCCCATGATCGGCAACAATCCCTTTGCGATTGCTGCTCCGCGAACGAACGGGCCGCCGATCGTCGTCGACATGGCCTGTTCCGTCGCCGCGCGTGGAAACATTGTTCTGGCGGCGCGATCAGGCGAGCCAATTCCGGAAGGTTGGGCCGTGGACGAAGACGGTGTCCCCACGACGGACGCTAGCGCGGCGTTGAAGGGCTCGCTTCTCGCGTTCGGCGGTCATAAGGGATTGGGGATGTCGATCATCGTTGAGCTGCTGGCGGGCAGTTTGTCCGGGCGGCCATTTGAAGCTGCGCTGAACAAGGATGGCCAGGTTCGCGTTGCTGCCGGAAACCTGAACGCGATGTTTATCGTTTTTAATCCCGACCTGATGATCGGCCGTGCGGCCTACGATGCTCACGTCACCGCATGGACGGCGCATTTCAAAGCGGCAGGCCAAGACGCGCGCGTCCCGGGTGAGCGGGCTTACGCAGCGGAAGTGGCGGCCAACTCCAACGGGCTCGTTTTCCAGTCCGATATAGCGAACGATCTTCGCCGCCTCGGCGACGAGTACGACCTCCCATTTCCTGCAATTTGCCACAACCGGCATTGAAAGCGAGGCAACCTCATGCTGCGCGCCATCGTACTGCATCCCGATGATAACGTGGCCACGCTGATCGATGCGGGCCGTGCGTCGCAATCTGTACAACTCAGCGGAGAGATTGCAGGGCAGCTCGAACTACGCGCTGACGTGCCGTTCGGTCATAAGTGCGCGATCCGAGCCATCTCAAAAGGCGATGCCATCCGCAAGTACGGGCAGGTGGTGGGCCGGGCGACTGCGCCGATCCACGCGGGAGATCATGTGCACGTTCACAACGTCGAAGCGCTGCGTGGGCGCGGTGATATTTCGGAGAACCGGTGATGGAGACATTTCTGGGCTATGAGCGCGCCGATGGATCTGTGGGCACGCGCAATGTCGTTGCCATCGTCTCGACAATGGACAATGCCAATCCGGTTGCTCGCGCCGTCGCGGCCGCTGTCAGCGGGACGGTCTTGATCCCGGGTTTGTACCTGCGTGGCCAGATCGGCCGCGATCGCCAAATCACGCTCGATGCGACGGTTGGACTTTGCCTCAATCCCAACATCGCAGGTGTTGTTCTGACCGGTCTCGAGCCAGCCTCGACCGGTGAGCTGCTGAAGCGCATCGCGGCTTCTGGCAAACCTGTCGAAGCCGTGGACATCCAGCCATCCGGTGGCACCATCAATGCTATCGCAGAGGGCACGCGGCTTGCGGCCCGCATGGTGAGGCAAGCTTCCAGGATCAGGCCGCGGGCATTTCCGGTTTCGAAACTGATGATCGGCGTCGAATGCGGTGGTTCGGATACGACATCAGGGCTGTCATCCAATCCTGCGATTGGGGTCGTTGCGGATCGCGTGGTGGCTGCTGGCGGTCAGGTTATTATCTCGGAAACCGCGGAGTTCTTCGGTGCGGAGGAACTGTTTGCTCAACGTGCAACGACCGACGAGGTCCGGGCGCAATTCCTCCAGCAGATTGCCGCGCATGAAAAAGGCATCAACGCGCAAGGAGTGGATCTGCGCGGCAACAATCCATCTCAGGACAACATTCGCGGCGGTCTCACAACCATTGAGGAAAAGGCCCTCGGCTCGATGGCGAAGTCCGGATCGAGCCCGCTGGTCGGAGTTCTGAGTTACGCAGAGCGTCCCCGGTTGCCGGGCTTGCATTTCATGGCCGCGCCAGCGTCGGCTGTCGAAAACCTGTCTGCACTCGCTGCTGCCGGTTGCCAGATGTGCGTGTTCTCGACCGGCGTCTGCAATCCCATCGGCCATCCGGTGAGCACCATCATCAAGGTCACGGGCAATCGCAACACGGCCGAAACATTCGCCGACAACATCGACTTCGACGTCACCGGCATCCTCGAACGCAACGAACGCATCGGAGACGCCGGCGGCAGGCTATTCGATTACATGCTGTCGGTTGCGTCCGGCGAACGGACGTCATCGGAAATCCTCGATGTCCGCGAAACGATCATCAGCCGGTTCGGAACATCGACCTGACCGAAATGATATGGACGGCGCGCGCGTCCTAGGTCCCCAGAGTTCGTTCTGGGGCGGGATGGCCAGGTGTCGATCCGCCATCGGCCGATGCTATCGTAAGTCTCTGGAATTCAGTGGATGCTTTCGTGACGTATCGCTCCTTATGGCGTAGGAGGAAGAAACTTCGCGATGGCAGCTGGATATCTATCGAAATCAGCGAGCCGGCCTCGAGCGCCCGCCGGACCACGTGAGACGAGAGAATCGTCACTCCGGCGCCAGCCTCGACGGCGGCGCAGATAGCCTCGTTGGACGGCAACTCGAGTGCAGATTCCATCGCCTCTCGATTGAGCCCGAGGGTGGGCAATACAGCTTCAAGCGCAGCGCGAGTTCCTGATCCGCGTTCACGGCAGACCCAGTGAGCCGTTCTGAGATCGTCGACGGATTTCGGCGGCGCTAATGTCCAGGGATGCCCACGGGGAGCAACCAGGACCATCTGGTCTGTTGCGATCGGTCGGATCGCAAGAGCAGGGTCGTCGATGTCCCCTTCTATGAAGCCGAGTTCTGCCGAGCCTTCGCGAACCGCTGTCGCGACCGTCTCTGTATTGCCGAGTGTGAGCTTGAGCGCGACACCACTATGGATGGATCGGAAGCGCTGGATGATCGGCGGCAGCCAGTAGTTGCCGACGGTTTGACTTGCGGCAATTCGAATGGTCCCACGTGTCAATCCAGCCAGATCGGCGAGGACTGCTTCCGCCGTTGCCGCGCGAGCCAGAACGGCGTGGGCTTCGACAAGAAACAGACGCCCCGCTTCTGTCAGAGCAATTCGGCGGCCGACACGATCGAACAGCTTCGTGGCGTATCTGTTTTCGAGGGCAGCGATTGCCGCACTCGTCGCAGATTGCGTCAAGTTGAGATGATGCGCAGCCCGAGTCATATGCTCGTGCTCGGCCACGGCGACAAAAATTCGAAGCTGGTCGAGGGTCATGGCCTCTTGTTACACGAGCAGCAGCGCCAATGTCAGGCTGATGCCCGCGATATAGAGGGTCGCACCACATCCGAGCAAGAGAGGACGGAGCCCTTTGTTGCGCAACTGCCCAATGTTGGTTTGCAGCCCCATTGCCGCCAGCGCCATGGCGAGCATGAAGGAGGTGGCAGACCCTGCGATGGACCGCACCGCACCCGGACCGTCGACGACGCTGTTGAGCAGCATCATGCCGATGAAGCCGAAGACAAACCATGGGATCGGAACGATGGGAGCGTCACCCGCGCCTTCGCGCGGGGCGATTGCCGCCAGGCTCAGTACAATCTGTGCGAGAAAGACGATGCGGGATAACTTAGCGACGGTGCCGATCTCGCCCGCCTCCGGCCCGGCCTGAAATGCGGCGGCAACGACCTGCGCAACCTCATGAATGGATGCTCCGGCCCACAAGCCGTACACATCCGGAAAAAGGAGCAGGACCTCCGCGACGAGCGGGTAAGAGAACATCGCGATCGTGCCAAACAGTGTGATGCACGCCAATGCGTAGGCCACGTCTTCACCACGCGCCCGCGTCACGCTGTTTGCCGCAACAATCGCTGAAGCGCCGCATATTGCGGTTCCCACTGCGATGAGATGACTGAGTTGGCGATCGACGCGCAGCACGCGGCCCAGCCAGATTGTGAATCCCATTGTCGAGATCACGGCGCCAGCGATGATACCAATGCCCATGACTCCGACATTCGCGACCTGCCCGATCGTTAGCTGAAGCCCTAAGAGGATAATGGCGGCCCGCAGCACGCTTCGCACGACGATCGCGATGCCTGGCCGGGCTCTTTCGGGCAAGCCGATTACGGAATTGACCGCCATTCCGATGATCACCGCGAGGATCATCGGGCTCACTGCTGACAGCCCGGGCACAGAGCGGATCGAAAATGCCGCCGATGCGATGACAATAGTGAGAAATACGCCCCAACTTAGATTGCCGATGTAATGGGTGAATGCACGGATGCCCGACGGCGCGAACATGACGTCCGC
>JAEYYQ010000562.1 GCA_023428365.1 Pseudomonadota bacterium
CGGATACGGCCAATGGCGGTCGCGAGGATACGACGATGATCGAACCGCATCGCGGCACCGAGCCGAGGGATGCCGCCCCAGGTCAGCGCGGCCTCGCGTCCGTCGCGACGGGCTTCTTCAAGCAGGCCGGCCTCGTAGAGCAGCTCGAAGCGCTCCAGAACCTATTCTTCGTCCCAGCTGCCGCCGCCGATGCCGAAGCACACGCGCAGCCGCTCGGAGCGCGAGATCGGCCGGATGGGGCTGGTCTGGAGCGCGGGCCTTTCGGCCCACGACAGCAATTTCGGCTCGATGACTTCAGCCAGAATCGCGGGCTTGCCGCGCCGCCAGTCTTCCCATGGGAAATAGTCGTACCAGCTGCGCCAGTGGCCACGGTCTTCGGCTTCCGCTTCGTCACTCGGCCGCGTCAGTGCGAGATAGCCGATCGAAACGAAGTGAGGCGTGGTGTCGCCGGGCTGAGCATGCCGGCCACGATCGCCGAACGTGTAGAGCTGTTCGACATAACCGAGTTCGAGTCCGGTCTGGTCAGCCACCCACCGGCGCAAGCCGATATCGAGTGTGCGATGTTCGACCGGTGAGAAGGGACCAAACGGGAGCGCATCGACCACGTTGCCGCTTTCCGCCTGCGATTTCACAACCAGAACGACGGGCTCGTCCTGGCGCACCGCGAGGATTGCCGCATTGAGCCCGATTTCGACAGCTGCAACCACGTCGTGCCGCTCCCGGCCGCCGGCGTCGCGCGCCGATCGGTCTGTCTGCTTCAGGTGAGCTTCGAATGTCATCGATGATCTCCCATGGCAGCGCACTAGTGAGACATCATGGCGAATTTCGGAACTGACGGACGCGGGAACAAGTCT
The DNA here is from genome assembly GCA_023428365.1 of Pseudomonadota bacterium. Taxonomy (GTDB): domain Bacteria; phylum Pseudomonadota; class Alphaproteobacteria; order Rhizobiales; family Hyphomicrobiaceae; genus ZC4RG25. Next base: position 855 of record JAEYYQ010000562.1, read on the forward strand.
TTGTACCCGACGAAAGTCGTGCAGGCTCTCTAATCGAAGCTACTGGCAAGCTCGAATGGTATTCCTTCAGTCGCAGGCTCGCCTGTGCCGATCAATTCGATCGCGCTGACCATTCTGCCGCGCCGTGAGAGCATGTCGTCCGCGAGCCGTACCAGCAGACGGTTCGGCGTGGCAGTCACTGAGGCTGTTCTCAAGCGTTGGGCGATAATGCGCTCTGGTGTGTCTGGATTGAGGGCACATAAGCTGATGAATGCGGCTGCCGTGGATCGGCTGATCCCTGCCCAGCAGTGCACCACGATCGGGCCTTTGCGGCCCCATGTCCTCGCGAAGCGAAGTAATTCTTCGACGTGACATTCCGCCGGATGCACCAGACCGTCTTGCGGCTCGCTGATGTCGTTGATCGCCAGCTTGAGATGGTTTGCCGCGTCTATTCCCGCAGGCGTTTCCAGCATCGTCTGCCGGTTGATGAGCGTCATCAGGTGGCGGGCGCCGGAGCGTTCGATCGTCTGACTGACGAGACTGAGTGGACACACGTAAACGGAACCGAACGACACCTGTGCTCCGATCGCGGGATCGGAAAGCGTTGGTTTGCGGACGTGATTGGTTTTCATCATTTTCGGATGGCTTGGCTCGCGACAGCCAGTCGACACCATGCCGGCAAAGCGGCTCAGTTGGCAAGCCAAACTGCGCCGTTATCGCGAGAGTGTGACGAAACGGGCGAGAAACTGCTCCTGTGCTTCGCTGGTTGGGCAGCCGGCTAGGCAGCCGAGATGATGCTCCAGATCTGATGGCAGTCCCGTGGGTTTGTCGAAATACCGCGCCGCTTCCGCTTCGCTGAAACCGGCCAGCCGCGTTGCTTCGAAGTAAGCGGCAATCCGGTCGGCGCGTTTAACCTCTGCCGCGATGTCTTCCGGTGCCTGTGGCGGGAGGCCGAACCGGGTGTGAATGGCTTCCAGCAGCCGCAATTCGAAGGCTTTGTAGTCGAAACCAATGGCGGCCTTGAACGGGCTGATCAAATCGCCGACGACGTACTCGGGTGCGTCGTGCAACAGCGATATGAGTCGATAGGAGCGCGGCCAGGCTGGATTGAGTGACGCGGTGATGTCTTCGACGATAAGCGCGTGCTGGGCGACGGAGAATGCGTGCGGCCCAACGGTTTGACCATTCCAGCGCGCGACACGCGCCAGTCCATGCGCGATATCCTCGATCTCGACATCGAGCGGCGATGGATTGAGCAGGTCCAGTCGTCGACCCGACAGCATCCGCTGCCAGGCGCGCGGTGGTTCCTTGTTGGTCTGGCGCGGTAGTGTTTTGCGTGGCTGGCTCATGACGCTTTGGCACCGGGTCGCTTGAAGGTGCGCTGCAGCTTCTCGCAGGCGCCGTGACGATGACAGTCCGCCACGTGATCGTTGACCATGCCGACCGACTGCATGAATGCGTAGATGGTTGTCGGTCCGACGAAGCGGAATCCCTCAGCCTTGAGCGCCTTGGAGATGGACTTCGACAAGTCCGTCGATCCTGGGATGTCTTTCAGCGTCTCGCGAATATTCACGATCGGGCCGTCCGGAAAAAAGCCCCACAGAAACGCTGCGAACGAAATGCGTTCGGAGAGCTTCAGGTAGGCTTTCGCGTTGTCGATGGTCGCTTCGATCTTCAACCGGTTCCGGACAATGCCTTCATCCGCCATTAGCCGCGCAAAATCCTTGGCGCCGAAACGGGCGATACGTTCCGGGTCGAACTCCGCGAAGGCACGGCGGAAATTCTCACGCTTCCTGAGAATGGTGATCCACGACAGCCCCGACTGAAATCCTTCGAGGACCATTTTCTCGAACAGCGCGCGGCTGTCGGCTTTCGGCACACCCCATTCGTCGTCGTGATAGCGCGCGTAAAGCTCATCGCCGCTGCTGGCCCAGCCGCAGCGCACGACATCGACAGAGATCGGTGCGGTTTTCTTCATGTCAGGCCTTTGCGGCATCTTCTTTCATCGGAATCGTGAACCGCACCCAGTCCGGCAGCTTCACGGTGATCTCGATGTCGCCCGCCGTCACCGGTTGCCCTTTGCCGATGGCTTCCCCGACGCGATCGAGCCGCACCAGCGCAAGGGCACGTGTTCCGTTGCTCGACCCGACTGAACCGATGACCGCTTCGCCGACCTTTACCTCTGCGCCCGCCGGAATATCCGACGCGCCCTCGATAGGCACCACCCGTTTCCGGGCCGTGGACCGATGCTGCATCCGGGAGACGACTTCCTGGCCGACGTAGCAGCCCTTGTCGAAATTGACCCCGCCGATCTGATCGAACAGGGCTTCATGCGGGAAGGTGTCTCCGAGCACGTAGTCGCGGCCTCCCTCGGGCATTCCGATGGTGATGCGGTGGATATGGTAGCGGGAGCCCGACTCGAACTGCCGAGAACCCGCAGCTTCCGTGCCAGCCGGAGCGATCACCCGCCAGCCAAGCCCGGCATTGCGCGGATCGGGAAAGGCAATGGCTTCGGCGATTTCGGCTGGCTCGCCGTCCCAAGCCGCGAAAACCTCGTAATCGCCGGAGACGTCGGCGATAGCGGCTTTGGCCCGGAGCTTGTAGAACGTCAGCCGCTTGGCAAAGTCCGCGGCTTTGTCCTTGGATGTCTCCAGCAGATAGCCGTCGGGGATTTTGACGACGAAGAAATCGAACAGGATTTTGCCCTGCGGCGTCAGCAAGCCACCGAATACCGCGGGCTCTTTGTCCAGGCGTTCGAGGTCCGCCGTGATCAGGTTGTCGAGCAGCTTGGCCGCATCCTCGCCGGTGACACGCACCACGCCGCGGTCGGCGAGCCGTGCAATTTTCGCGTCCGTCATGTGTGAACCCTGGTCCCTGGCCTGCGCCGTGCGAAGAAACTGCTGGCGGCCAACGTGCCGTGACAGCTAGGTAAGCAGGAGACCGCGACGTGGCAAGCGGAAGGAGAGTTTGATGGCCGAGACG
>JAEYYQ010000002.1 GCA_023428365.1 Pseudomonadota bacterium
AACATGTTGCGCGCTTTCGCCGCCGCAGGCACCGACTTGGGGACCCCGTGTGCCGAGAAAATCACAGGGGCGTCGGTTTCTGGAATCTCGTCGAGCTCGTCCACAAAAATGGCGCCTTTGGCCCTGAGGGATTCCACGACGAATCGGTTGTGAACGATCTCGTGGCGTACATAGACAGGGGGGCCGTACTTGGCCAACGCAAGCTCGACGATATGGATGGCACGGTCGACGCCGGCGCAGAACCCGCGAGGGGCTGCCAGTATCAACGTTAATTGTGGCCTCGATCGCCTGGATTGTTGGTCAGAGGCTTGAGATGCTGACATAACCGTGTGACGGTCCTTGGCAATGATTCCATTTCGTAGCTACGCGCTTGATTGCTCCGTGTCGAGTGAGTTGGCCATTGGCCTGCCTGCTGCGACAAGTGTTCTCACGGATGTTGTCACACAGCTCATGTACGACAATACCGCGGGTGGGCAATCGTATCGTGGTTATACAGGTGCAAGTGGTAACCCCGTGAGGCAAATTCATCCATGACCGCTGCGGGACATGCACTTATTCGAATTCTAGGTTTCGGCTTGCTCGCCGGCTCGCTTGCCGGTTGCGGGATGTCGAACCTGACGTCCGGCCTCGGCGGAGGCGCATTCGGCGGCTCATCAACGCCGCAGTCCGCCTCGGTAAGCGAGGAACAGCTGCTGTCGGCAGCCAAGTCGGATTATGGCGCGACCGGTTCAACCGGCTCCGATATTGCCATGGGCTGCCCGCGGTTTGTCGTTTGGCCGCGCGATAACAATGTGACGATCTACGAACAGGGCCGTGTCGGCGATGGCATGGCGGTGATGCATCGCGGCGAGATCACAAAAACGGCGCGCGAATGCCAGATCGAAGCCGGTCGTGTCACCGTTAAGTATGGCTTCTCCGGACGTGTCCTGTTGGGGCCGCGCGGGCAAGACGGCACAGTCAGCCTGCCGCTCAACGTCTTTGTTACAGATGCCAGCCGTCAGCGCATTACGGAAGACAAAGCCAAGGTGAGCGTCGCCGTCGCTGTCGATCGTCACTTCGGTTATTTCTCGATGGTGAAGACGGTGACTTTCCAGATCCCCGAGGGCACGCGCCCGAGCGAATATGAAGTCTTCGTTGGCTTCGATCGCAACGTGCCGAACTCTGGCTGAATTGGCGCTCGCGTCTCGTTATTGCTTAGAAGCAAGCCTGCCGCCCAGCCGTACGGTCAGTCGTGGCTGGTCGAGGTCGTTATTGTCGAGGACAGCATCCGCCGCCAAGGCAGGATTGCTCAGGTGATCGTAAAGATCGAAGGCAGGCCGATAGCGATTGGCATAGAGCTGGCGCGTCGCCTCCGCTCCTCCCAGTTGTGGCAGATCTCGCGAAATGCCGCGCTGCTCGGAAATATCGGCGGTCGTATCGACAAAGATCGTCACATCCCAGTTGTCGCGAAGCTCCGGCCTTTGGAGAAACGTGCCGTCGACGATCAAGACGGCATCGGCTGGCGCAACTTGTGACGCCTGCGTGATTGGAACGTCGTTATCGAGGTCGAACGAAGCCGTACGGTAGTGCCGATCTCCGCCCGGGCCTAGGGGCATCAAAAGCAGCGTGTTGATGGCCGGCAGATCTCGGGCGTCGTAATAATAGCCTTCAGCGGACTGCCGGCCTCGCGCATAGCGTACTGCTCGAGGGCTATGGAAGCCGTCGATCGAGGTGCGAATGACGTGGCGCTTCCGGTCACGAAGGAGCACGGCCAACTCATCCGCCAGTGTTGTTTTGCCGGATGCTGTCCGTCCATCCACGGCGACACGGAGCGGATGCGAGATCCTCAGTCCCTCAATGCGGAGAGCAAGATCCGTTAGGACGGCGAGACGTTGGGTCAATGGGAATCCTGCTTTCACTGGTCCCGCGGGGCGCAGTTTTGGGCAAAGCAACGCGGCTATCACATCGTATTTTTACCGATTGATGACGGCTGCCGGCCTGGTCCTGTTCCCGCGTTGACTTCCGGCAGGCCTAACGTATGCTGGATTGATTGCCAGTCGAGACTTGCGGAAGAGATCGGCAGCGTGTTCGCGTAGTGCCGGCGCCGAAGGAGCAACCGCCCCGGAACCTCTCAGGCAGAAGGACCGCAAGTTGATGGCGCTCTGGAAAGAGATCGAGGCGGTTTGCCGCCCGATCCACCGAAGGGGTTAAGGTCCCAGCCGATTCCCAGTATCGGCGCCGGACTGAATCTCTCAGGTCCCGAGACAGAGGGGGCTCGTTAGCGGGTGCAGCTGTGCCCGTGATCTGAGCCCTGTGAGATGTCGGGACCGCGAGAGCATGACTGCACAACAGCCTGCCGAACCCCTCAAGCGCACGCCGCTTTATGATCTTCATGTCGAGCTTGGCGCCAAGATGGTGCCGTTCGCCGGATACGACATGCCGGTGCAGTATCCGCTCGGCGTACTGAAGGAGCATCTGTGGACGCGCGACAAGGCGGGACTGTTTGATGTCTCGCATATGGGGCAGGCGCTCCTGATCGGCCCGGACCACGCGACGACGGCGGCTGCGATCGAAGCGCTCATTCCCGCGGATATTCTCAATCTGAAGCCGGGCCAGCAACGCTATTCGCAACTTCTGAACGACAAGGGCGCAACCATTGATGATCTGATGGTGACGCGTCCGCTCGAGCCATCCGAGGACGGAAAGCTTCTCCTCGTCGTCAATGCGTCTCGCAAGGATATCGACTACCCCTATATTTCAGAACGGTTGCCGGCGTCGGTGAAGCTGCAGCCGCTGCCGGATAAAGCGCTGATGGCGCTGCAGGGACCTGCAGCCAGTGCGGTGCTTTCGAAGCTCGCTCCAGCCGCAGGCGAGATGGGCTTCATGGCTGCGCGCAACATGAAGGTGGGCGGCTTCGATTGTCACATCAGCCGGTCCGGCTACACCGGCGAGGATGGATACGAGATTTCCGTTGCCGCCGACCAAGCCGTGGCGCTCGCTCGTGCGCTTCTTGCCGATCCCGATGTCCAGCCGATAGGTCTCGGCGCGCGCGACTCGCTGAGGCTGGAAGCCGGGCTCTGCCTTTACGGTCATGAACTCGATGAAACGACCTCGCCGGTTGAAGCCAATCTCGTCTGGTCGATCCAGAAGCGGCGTCGTGAGGGTGGAGGCTTTCCCGGTGCGGATCGCATCCAGCGCGAACTCAAGGACGGCACCGCGCGGAAACGTGTTGGCATCAAGCCGGAAGGCCGCGCCCCCGCGCGCGACGGCACTGAGATTCAGACCCTGTCCGGCGAACATATCGGCGTGATCACATCGGGTGGATTCGGCCCGACGGCCAACGGCCCGATTGCGCTGGGCTACGTTGCTTCAGCGCACGCCAAGTCCGGCACCGAGATCCAGCTCATCGTTCGCGGCAAGCCAATGCCCGCGCGCATCGTCGACCTGCCTTTCGTTCCCAACCGCTATCACCGCTAAGCCTGACAACGGAGAGAGACTGACC
>JAEYYQ010000637.1 GCA_023428365.1 Pseudomonadota bacterium
GGGTTGACCTGCTTCCTGGCCGAGCGGCTGGATCGCGATGGCATCTTCGACTCCATGCGGCGGCGGCGCCACTACGCCACAACAGGCAATCGTGGGCTGCTCGATGTCGAAGTCACGCTGCCTACTGATGCGGATATCTTCGGCTCGGACCCGATGACCGGCGACGGTCCGATCGGGCGCAGCCGCTCGCTCATCATGGGTGATATCGCGGCGGTAAGCGATGACACGGTAGAGCTTTCGCTCTTCGTGACGGGCTCTGCGCCCATCGAGCGGATCGATATCTATGACGGCCTCGACCTGCTGGAAACTGTTCGTCCCTACACGGCTGCCGACCTCGGTGGGCGGATCAGACTGGTCTACGAGGGAGCGGAATATCGCGGCAGGGCGCGCACCACCACCTGGGACGGCGCGCTCACTCTATCGGGCAACGAAATTCTGCGCACAGCCGTCATCAATAACTGGAATTTGGATCGCGGGATCCAGAAGCACGACGCGACGTCGCTCGCGTGGAAAGCGGTAACCACGGGCAACTACGGTGCGATTGATCTGTGGCTGAAGACTGCGGATGTGGGACGTCTAGCCTTCAAGACGGCGCCGGTCAGCGGCGAGGTCGAGATCGGCGACCTCGGTGTCGAGCCCCGCACCTTCAACGCCGGCGGACTCGAGCGCGCCATCCGGTTGCAGAAGCTACCCGCGATGATGACGCAGAGGCAAATATCGCTGACGCGTTCCGTGAAGGTCCGTCCGCAGGGCGACACCCGATTGTACGTCCGCATTCAACAGGAAGACGGGCATCGCATGTGGTCGAGCCCCATCTACCTGATGCGCAAATGAGTCGGCTGCGGGCGGATCAGCTAATCCGCCCGAAGCCAGAACTCAGCTCAACAGCAGCGCGGTGCCATAGAGGCCAGCGGCAAACACCGTATGCGTTAGGAAGTTAAGCATCCGGATTTGATTGGCGTTCGGCTTCTTCGAGGCTGCCCAGCCAGCGCCCATGCCCGGCTGCAGGAGTAACCAACCGGCGCCGGTCGTTACGATGCCGACGATCCAGGCCGGCAGGAACGTCGGTGCGGCCAGCCACGCGGCCCCACCCCACCACACCAGAACGCCGGCATAAAGGATGCCGACGAGATAGTGCGCGATCCATCCTACGGTGAGTTCATTGGAATACGGCTCAGCCCTCGTAATGTCGTTGTGGAATACTTTCCCGCTGGGGAGGTGACAGAACCAGCGACCGACCAGCCCCCAATTCGGCAACGGAATACCAAAACCCTTGTTCAGCAGAATCGCCCAGACGTCCATCAGGGCCGTCGCCCCAATGCCGATCAGCAAAGACGACCATAAAAAATCGATCATAATAGATGGCCCCCGAAGGCGCCGGGCTTTGAACCCGGTCATGATTGGGTGAGATGGATCGAACCGACGGTGAGCTTCCCCAAGCCGCACCGTCAGACGTTTGTCTACACCCGCCAGCATCGGGCGAAAAGAGGATCTCAGATCGGAGCCAACGGCCTATTTCTTCCCGGCCGCATCATCATCCGTTTTCAGTACCCGGCTCTCGACCCAGCCGAGACCCTGCAGAACCAGAATAGCCAGCACGGTCGTGACGATGGCGACAATGTAGTAGCCGATGCCGCAGGCGACCCCGATTGCACCTGCCAGCCAGATTGCGGCACCGGTCGTCACCCCCTGAACATCTCCATCCGAATGCCTGATGATCGCTCCGGCAGCGATAAACGCCACCCCTGCCGTCACCGCTTCAACGACACGGATCGGATCGGCGCGCGCGCCCGCGGCATTGCCGGCTTCCTTCAAGGTGTCCTGGTAAACCTCAATCGTGATGAGCGTGAAGGCCGCCGCCGCGAGCGTGACAAGGATGTGAGTCCTGAGGCCCGCGGGCCGGCGTTTGATCTCACGGTCCAGACCAATGCACGCGCCGAGCAGCATCGCAACCACCAGCCGAGTGATGATCGTCGTTTCGGGAAGGGCGCTGAGAAGACTGCCGCCGGTCATGAACGATCTCGTGCTGTCCGAGGCGTAAGCTCGGTCGTGGCATCAACGCACGACATGATTTGCCGTTCCCGGTGCCCACGTTTCCGCCAAATAGTCGTTTATCCCCAAAGCGGCGCCAATCACCACATGCGCCCGCACCGCGGCATCTGGTATTGCGGAGTTCGAATCCGGGAGCTTCGTCTCCCATCACGACAAGGTCGCACGATGAATACGATCAATCAGCGCATTGCCGATGAACTTGTCGTCGGTTCCGGTCAGGTTGCAGCCGTGGTCGAACTACTGGCCGAGGGCGCGACGGTGCCGTTCATCGCGCGCTACCGCAAGGAGAAGACCGGCGGTCTCGACGATACGCAGTTGCGCAAACTCGTCGAGCGGCTGGGTTACATGCTTGATCTGGAGGATCGACGCGCCGCCATCCGCAAGAGCATCGAATCGCAAGGCAATCTGACGCCGGAGCTGGCGCGGCTGATTGACGGCGCGCAGACTAAGGTTCAGCTCGAAGACCTTTATGCGCCTTTCAAGCCAAAACGCCGAACCAAAGCGCAGATTGCCCGCGAAGCCGGTTTGGCGCCACTGAGCGAAGCGCTCCTGAAAAACCCGAACCTCGACCCGGCAGCCGAAGCGGCGAAGTATATCGATGCTTCTCGCGGCGTTGCGGATCTCGCAGCAGCTCTCGACGGTGCGCGGCATATCCTGATCGAGAATATCACCGAAACGGCGTCGCTCGTTGGCAATCTGCGCGAATGGCTCTGGACGGATGGCGAACTCGCCTCAAAGGTTCGCAAAGCAAAGGCCGAAGAAGGCGCGAAATTCTCCGACTACTTCGCGTTCAGCCAGCGCATCAAGGACATGCCATCACATCGCGCGCTGGCGCTTCTGCGTGGTCTCAACGAAGGCATTCTGCAACTCGATCTCGATGTCGCGCACGAGGCGAACCGTTCACATCCCGCCGAACTCAAAATCAGAAACGCAGTCGGCATCGCAGATCGCGGCAGACCGGCAGATGCATGGCTTGTCGAAACCGTACGTCTGGCCTGGAAGGACAAGCTTGCCGGATCGCTGCAGAGCAATCTGCTGGCCCGACTGAAGGAGCGCGCGGACACCGAAGCCATCACGGTGTTTTCGAGCAACCTGAAAGACCTGTTGCTTGCCGCACCGGCGGGGCCGCGCACGACCATGGGTCTCGACCCCGGCATCCGAACGGGCGTGAAAGTTGCCGTCGTCAACGACACCGGCAAGCTCGTTGAAACCACCACGATCTATCCGCACGAGCCGCGGCGCGATTGGCAGGGCTCGCTGATGACGCTTGCCACTCTTTGCCGCAAGCACAACGTCCAGCTCGTCAGCATCGGTAACGGCACCGCCAGCCGCGAGACGGATAAACTGGTCACAGAACTGATCGGTAAAATGCCGGAACTGAAGTTGACCAAAGCGATGGTCTCCGAAGCCGGCGCATCGGTTTATTCCGCGAGCGAATTGGCCGCGAAGGAATTTCCAGACATCGACGTCAGTCTACGCGGCGCGGTGTCGATTGCCCGTCGGCTTCAGGACCCGTTGGCCGAACTCGTCAAGATCGAACCGAAAGCCATCGGCGTTGGTCAGTATCAGCACGACGTCGATCAATCCGATTTGGCCCGCTCGCTCGACTCGACCATCGAGGATTGCGTGAACGCCGTCGGCGTTGACGTCAACACGGCGTCCGCGCCGCTGCTGGCACGCGTCTCCGGTCTCAATCAAACTCTAGCGGGAAATATCGTCGCTTTCCGCGATGAAAATGGATCATTCGCCTCACGCACCGCTTTGAAGAAAGTCGCACGAATGGGGCCGAAAGCGTTCGAGCAAGCTGCAGGGTTCCTGCGCATCATGAACGGCAAAAATCCTCTCGATGCGTCCGCTGTGCATCCGGAGGCTTATCCGGTGGTCGAGAAAATCGCCGCCGCCACAAACCGTCCGATCAAATCACTCATTGGCGATAGCGGCTATTTGAAAACATTGAAGCCGCGGGATTTCGCGGATAGCCAATTTGGCATCCCGACGGT
>JAEYYQ010000654.1 GCA_023428365.1 Pseudomonadota bacterium
TTACTGAGGAGTAAGTAAGTAATATGGTGTCGGCAAAGAAGCCATGCGACATGCGCAACGAGCAGGAGACGACGTCCAAATGGCAACCACAGCCGAAGCAAGTGGCCGCGAATTGAAGGCGGGTGAATATTGGTACGAGGACGTCGAGATCGGCGATCACTTCACGACGGCGGGTGTGACGGTCACGGAAGCGCATGTGATCGGTTTTGCAGGGCTGGCCGGCGATCTCTTCGATGTACACATGGACGATGATTTCGCCCGCGCGCAGGGGTTTCCTGGCCGCATTGCACACGGACTTCTCGGCCTGTCGCTGGCTGACGGGCTGAAGACGCGTTGTCCCGTGCGGTTCATGGGCGTCGCATCGCTGGGGTGGAACTGGAAGTTCCGCGCTCCTCTTCTCATCGGCGATCGGATGCACGTCCTGATCACGGTGAACGAACGGCGCCTCACCAAGCGTGGCAACCGCGGCATCGTCACGTTGGGCCTGCAGATCCTGAAGCAGGACGGCAGCGTTGTGCAGGAGGGCAGCACCGAACTCCTCGTCCGCTGCCGTAACGAGGGCACCACCTGATCCGATGAGAACGTCCCGCGATAACACCGCCGGCAACGATATGCGCCAACGGATCAAGAAGGTCGCGACCGAGCTTCTGATCCGCAAAGGCTTTCGCGGTGCCAGTTATGGAGACATCGCGACGGCGCTTGGCACAACCACGACAAACATCCATTACCACTTCGGACCGAAGAAGAAGCTCGTTGAGGAAGTGGTCCAGGACTACGTTCGAAATGCCCTGACGCGACAAAGCAAGATCTGGCTGAACCCGGACACCAGCCTGTCGGAGAAGTTGAGCGGCGTTCTCGCCTTCAACGCCGAGCGATACCGCAAGTTCAATCGCGGCAGTGTTAGCGGGCGGCCGTGGAGCCTGATCGGCCGCCTTCGCCTCGAGAGCGATTTGCTCAGTCCGCCGGCTCGTGAGGCGTTGACCGAATTCTCGACGCAGGTCCAAAGTTACGTGCTCACCGCAGTGTGTACCGCCCGCGACAAGGGTGAGTTAAAGGACGGCAGCCCTGTCGACGACATCGCCTTCCTACTGACGAGCATCGTCAATACATCATCGACGTTCACCCAAGAGGCCGGCAGCATCGAACGCCTGGCGGATTATTTTCATACCGTCTCGCGCGTGGTGGAGGCCGCCTACGCCTCGCCGAACAAGCTCGCGCCAGGGAATACTGAGCGTCATCGGACGGGCAAATTATTAAGCGGCGTCTGACGTCTGCGCGCTACCGATCAGCTAACGCTCTGCACGTAATGGCCGGGTTCGATCTCGATCAGCGGACGCGTGCGTACTACTGCATTCAGCGGCCGCACTGGCGATTTCAGTTCCTCAATCTCCATCATGCCACGCGAGCGGCGGCGCGTCGGATCGGGGATCGGGACGGCCGAGAGAAGCTTGCGCGTATAGGAGTGCTTCGGCCGTTCGAATACCGCTGCCCGCGTGCCTGTCTCGACGATCTCTCCCAGATACATGACCGCAACGCGATGGCTGACCCGTTCGACGACAGCCATGTCATGACTGATGAAGAGATACGAGAGCCCCATCGTCTCCTGCAAATCGATCAGCAGGTCGATGATCTGCCCCTTGATCGACACGTCGAGCGCCGAAACCGCCTCATCCGCCACGATGACTTCAGGCTCCAAAGCCAATGCGCGTGCGATGCAGATGCGCTGGCGCTGACCGCCGGAGAACTGGTGCGGAAAGCGTGATGCCCAACTCGGATCGAGACCGACACGCTGCAACAGATCAGCGGTGCGATCCTTCAGCTCCGAGCCCTGCGCGATGCCATGAATGCGCATCGGCTCGGAAATGGCGAGGCCAACGGGCTTACGCGGATTGAGAGATCCGAATGGATCCTGGAAGATCATCTGGATTCGCCTGCGGACCTTGCGAAGGTCTTCGCCGCTGAGCTTGGCCAGATCCTGACCGCGATAGATGACGCGTCCGCTCGTCGGCTCGGTCAGCCGCAGCAGGGCGCGCCCGGTTGTGGACTTACCGCATCCGGATTCACCGACCAGCGACAGCGTTTCTCCCGGACGGATCGAGAACGAGACGTCCTCGACTGCATGGACATTGCCCACCTGCCGGCCGAGCATTCCGCCACGCACCGGAAATCGAACGACAAGATTGTCCACGCTGACAACCGGCTGTTCAATCCGAGGTTCGGGTTGCGCAGGCGCTGGTTCAGCCGATGAAACACTGAACTTCTTCGGGCTCGGTTCGCCGGTCATCGCGCCGAGCGCCGGAATGGCGCTGAGCAGCATCCGCGTATAGCTATGCTTCGGCGCCGCAAAGATCTCGGTGGTCGGTCCACTTTCGACCAAATCTCCACGGCACATGACAAGCACGCGATCCGCGATTTCCGCCACCACGCCCATATCGTGCGTGATGAACAGGATTGCGGTGCCCATTTCCTTCTGAAGCGATTGCAGCAGATCGAGAATCTGCGCCTGCACCGTCACGTCGAGCGCGGTCGTCGGCTCATCGGCGATCAGCAGCTTCGGCTGACAGGCCATCGCGATTGCGATCATGACGCGCTGGCGCATCCCGCCGGACAGTTCATGCGGAAACTGACCGATGCGCCGCCCGGCATCCGGAATGCGTACCAGATCGAGCAGCCGCCGCGCTTCAGCCCACGCCTCGGCGTGAGACATCTTGCGATGCTGGCGAAGCATCTCGGTAATCTGGAAGCCGACGCTGTAGACCGGATTGAGGCTGGTCATCGGCTCCTGAAAGATGACGCCCACGTCGCGGCCACGGATGTCCATCATCTCGCGGTTCGACAGATCGGTGATATCCCGTCCACAAATCTCGATGCGGCCGCCGATGCGCGTCTGACGTTCCGGGAGCAGCCTCAAAATCGACAGCGCCGAAACGCTTTTGCCAGACCCCGACTCGCCGACCATGGCGACCGTTTCGCCGGCATGGACACCGAACGAGACATCTCGCACGACCTCGCCCCAGCCCTCTCGCGTCTTGAACGCGATGTGAAGATCATCAACGGAGAGGATTGGCGCCGTCGGACTGCGACCCGCACTTTCGCCAGAAGCGGATGTCACAATCGGGGAATCAACTACGTCGTTCCGCACGCCTTATCCTTCCGCCAGACGTGGGTTCATCGCGTCGTTGAGAGCCTCCCCAAGCAGGTTGATCGCGAGCACTGCGAGCACGATGACACTGCCGGGTATCGCACTCAGATACCACGCCGTACGGATGACAGCGCGCCCGTTGCCAATCATCGTGCCCCAGCTCATCAAGTTCGGATCGCCCAATCCCAGAAATGCGAGAGCGGATTCGTTCAGGATCGCAGTCGCGACAATCACAGACGTCGTGACGATCAGCGGCGGCAGAGCGTTGGGCAGGATTTCGCGGAAAATGATGTAGCCGTTGGAGAAGCCCAGGCTCTGCGCAGACTGCACGAACTCGCGCGCGCGCAAGGCACGGAATTCGGCCCGTACGAGTCGAGCGACCGTCGGCCAGGACACAATGCCGATACCGATCGTGATGGTTGTCACGGTCGGCTGGAAGATGGCGACCAGCACGATCAGAAATAGAAACGACGGCATCGTCTGAATGGCTTCGGTGACGCGCGTCAACAACCCGTCGATCCATCCGCCGAAATAGCCGCTAACCGCACCGATCAACGTGCCAATGAGAATGCAGATGCTGGCAGCCATCACGCCGATCAGCAGAGAGACGCGCGCGCCATGAAAGATACCGGCGGCGACATCACGTCCGAAGTTGTCGGACCCCAACGGATAGTCCGGATTTTGCCCTGGCCACAGATAGGGACGCGTGACCATGTCGAAGGGATCGTTCGGGTAAAAGATATCCGCCGTCGCCGCCATGCCGATGACAATGGCGACAATGATGAAACCGATCACCGAACTCGGATTGCGCAACAGACTGCGCAGAACGTCATTTGAGCCGGTCAATGGGCACCGTCCCTAATCCGAGGATCAAGCAGCGCATGGAGCAGATCGGTAAGAATGTTCACCACGATGACAAGGAACGATGACAGCAACAGGATGCCGAGCAGGACATTGAAGTCCCGCGCCAGAACCGTCTGTAAGGCGAGACTGCCTAGACCTGGCCAGGCGAATACCGTTTCAGCGACGACAGCCCCACCCAGCAAAATGCCAAAATGCACGCCCGCGACGGTCGTGACAGGAATAAGAGCGTTCCGCAAAACGTGCATGATCGAGATGCGCGCCGGCGAAAGCCCCTTGGCCAGCGCGGTCCGCACATAATCCTGCCGAGCAACTTCCAGCATGCTCGCGCGGATCAATCGCGCATAAATCGCGATAAAGAAAAGGGCGAGCGACGTTGCTGGCAGAACGAGATAACGTGCAGCATCCATCGCCTGGGCGAAGGCCGAGCCCTGAAAGCCGATGGTTCCGCTACCACTGCTCGGCAGCCAGCCGAGCTTCACGGAAAAAACAACAATCAGCATCAGCGCACCCCAGAACGAGGGGATCGAGTAAAACAACAGCACGAGCGCCGACAGCGCTCTGTCAGTAAAGGTGCCGACACGAGACGCCATCACCGTACCAGCGGCAATGCCAAGAATGAGAGCCATACCGAGTGCGGTGCCCATGAGGAGGAGTGTGCTCGGCAACCGGCTCATGATGACCTCTGTCACCGGCACGCCGAACCGTGCCGAATGCCCGAGGTCAAAATGCAGCAGTCCCCAAACGTAGTTCAAAAATTGCTGCAGCACGGGCATATCCAGCCCGAACC
>JAEYYQ010000009.1 GCA_023428365.1 Pseudomonadota bacterium
GAGAGAACGCTGTGGCACTCACCTACAAGGACGTCGCGGATATCCTGAAAATCATCGACGCCAGTAAGCTCGATGAAATCGTCATCGAGATGGATGGCGTGAAACTGCAGGTGCGTCGCGGCGCGAACGGCCAGCCGTCGATGGCTCCGATAGCCGCTGCGGCTCCGGCGCTTCCATCGGCCTCAGCACCGAGTTCTATTCAGTCACGTCGCGCCGCAACCAACCCGGCTGCAAAATCGTCGGCGTCGCAGCTCGCCGGTCACGCCGTGCGCTCGCCAATGGTCGGCACGTTCTATCGCGCCCCGTCTCCCAACGACCCGCCATTCGTTGAGGTCGGGCGTGATGTCAAACGCGGCGATACGCTGTGTTTGATCGAGGTGATGAAGCTGTTCACGACCATCACCGCCGATCAGGACGGCCGCATTGCGCACATCCTGCCTGGCAACGGCGATCTGGTGGAGTTCGACCAGATCCTGTTCGTTATCGATCCGGCTTGAGGGCGATAATCGATAAAACTAATCCAGCGGATCGAGGCGGGCACCGTACTGGCTGCCCATTTCGTTCAATTCGGCCAAGACGCCCAGGCCAAGCGGAATACCGTCCTTCCGCAAGGCAATCGCACTGAGTTCTTCGCGCTCACCGGGCATGAAAATCCGCTCCACGCCGGGGGCGCGACGGGCGTCACGCATCTCGCCGATCGCTTTATCCATGCGCGCCTTATAGGTCGCGATGTCCTCGAACAAATCGATCGGCAGCACACCGAACAGATGACCGAGGTTCTGCGGTCGGTCGAGATCCTCATACATGTGCGAGACTTCGCGCCCGAAATGTGCGCCCGACAGCATCGTGCTGAGGAGGCCGATGGTCATCGTCAGCGCGTAGCCCTTCGGCCCGCCGACGGGCTGCACAAATCCCTTCAAAGCCTCGACCGCATCCGTCGTCGGTTGTCCATCAGGCCCCACGGCCCAATCCGGCGGGATCGCGACGCCTTCCTTGGCGGCAACGATAATCTTGCCACGAGCGGCGACCGAGCACGCCATGTCGAGGACGAACGGAAGCTCCTTGCCAGCGGGCATCGCGACGGCAAACGGATTGTTTCCGAGCATCGCCTCAGCCCCACCCCACGGGACCATCTGATTGATGCCGCCAATGGTAGTCGCGATGCCGATCATGTCATGCGCGCACGCCATATTTGCGAATTCGGCAGCGGCGCCGAAGTGGTTGCTATTGCGCACCGAGACGAACGTGCAGACGCGACTGGCCTTCGCCTTATCTATAGCGATCTGCATCGCGCGCAGGCTGACGATCTGGCCCATCCCGTTATCGCCATCGACAACGGCCGAACTGGGCGTCTCGTGAACGATCCGGATCTGCGGACGCGGATTGGTGGCGCGCGCAGCAAGCCGCTGCACATAGATCGGCATCCGGACGACGCCATGGGACTCGACACCGCGCAGATCGGCTTCGACCAGATTGTCGATAATTTCCGCCGCTTCCGATTTGGGAACGTCGACCTTTGTCAGTACATCGACGCAAAAGTCTTTTAACGCCCGAACCGAAACGCGGCGTGTTTCTTCGGCAATGCTCATCTGGAAGCCCTCGTTGATGTACGGCGAGGATCGGCAGATCCACAGACCGTGTCAACACGAGGTTCCGTGCGATTTCAGGCTAGGCGCGAGATGAAAACCAGATAGCAAGAGCCACGACGGCGGGCACTGCGAACACCAGCAGAAAGATGGGAAATTCCTGAGCGTAGGTGTAGCCGGCGTGGTTGACGCCGACCCACATGTTGATGGCGGCAGCAACCAGCCACAAAGGCAGGAACCATACCGCTGCCGTCGCCGTTGCGGCGCCCGTCAGGCGTCCAACAAGAAGGCACAGCCCGAGCAGGATGAAGCCACCAGTCACGACCATCAGCGTATGCATGCGCGAGCTTTCCTGGAGTTTCTATGAGCATTTGTGACAGGTGGTGAAGGACGTGTCGTCGACTTTTTCGCGTCTGCTCGGGTAAATCATCTACTTCGTCGTATAGCCGCCGTTGACGAGTATGGTCTGGCCGGTCATCCACCAGCCATCGGATACCAGCATGCGGATATACGGGACGATGTCTGCAATATCGGTCAGGCCGGTTTTGGAGAACGCCGAGAGCGCCGCTGCGGTTTTATGGTAGGCGACAGCCTCCCCTTCTTCCGCCGGATAGAAGAACGGCGTGTCCATCGGTCCCGGTCCGATCGCCGTCACGGAGATGCCCCGCTCTCCAAACTCCTTCGAGGCGGCCCGTGTGAAGTGCTCCACGGCGGCCTTGGTTCCGGCGTACGTCGCGTAAAATGGCGTGTAGGCGCCAAGCAGAGAAGTCACAAGCGTACAGATCTTGCCGTTGTCGTTGACGTGCTTGCCGGCTTCCTTGAGGAAGAAGAATGCGCATTTCGCGTTGATGGCGGACATGTCATCGTATTCGCGTTCGCTGACTTCAAGGATCGGCTTCTTCAGGACTTTGCCGACGGTGTTGATCGTGATATCAGGCCGTCCGACAGCTGCGACGGTATCCGCAAACAGCTTTTCGACAGCTGAGGCCGTGGTCAAGTCGCCCTGGAGCGCGATGCCCTCAGCGCCGGCAGCTTTGATGGCAGCCAGTGTTTCGTTGGCGTCGTTTTTCGCGGCTGCACTGTTGTAGTGGATGGCGACAGCCTTCGCACCATGCTGCGCCAGATCGCGGGCAAGCAGTCCACCGAGGTTTTTTGCGCCGCCAGCGATCAGAACAGTTTTGCCTTTAATGCTGTGATCCGCCATCGCGTGGGTCTCCTTCTCGGGCTCGCGGCCGGAAAGCCCAGCCGTTCGGATCCGCGCAACCTACCGTCTATAATTTTCGTATAAAGAATGCTTTCCTGACAGAACTTGTCAGAAACAGCGAACAATAGAGCGGCTGAGATCATGGATCGAATTGATCTGTTTCGAATTTTCACGCGCGTTGTCGAGTGCGGCAGCTTCACCAGAGCTGCCGATACGCTCGATATGCCACGATCCACGGTCTCGGCAGCTATTCTGGAGTTAGAGGCCCGCGTGGGAGCGCGACTGCTTTACCGGACAACCCGGAAGGTCTCACCGACCCAGGACGGGGTCACCTTCTATGATCGCTGCCAGAGCCTGATCCCCGATGTTGAAGAGACGGAGGGGCTGTTCCGACAATCAGCTGCCGGGCCGCCTGGAAAATTGCGGGCAGACGTGCCCAGTCGTCTCGGTCGCCTTGTCATCGTGCCTGCCTTGCCCGCTTTTCTGGATCGCTATCCGGAAATTGAGATCGAGCTTGGGATCAGCGACCGAGCGGTTGATCTGATCGAGCATGGCGTGGATTGCGCGCTTCGTGTTGGTGATCTGAACGATTCTGGCCTCATTGCACGTCCGATCGGGCAACTGCGGTTAATCAACGTGGCCAGCTCCGATTATCTCAAACGATATGGGACACCGAAGAAGCCTGGCGATCTCGATGATCACTTCGCGGTTAAATATGCATCGCCGCAAACTGGCCGCGCCGAGAACTGGGAATGGGTCGAGGGCGGCTCAGTTCGAACGTATCCCGTACGCGGTCGCATCACCGTGAATAATGCCGAAGCGTATATTGCCTCGTGTCTCGCGGGGCTCGGACTTATTCAGATACCAGCGTACGACGTCGCGGAGCACCTTCGATCCGGAGCGATGAAGGAGGTAATGCCGAAATTTCGGGCCGGCCCCATGCCCATGACGCTGCTCTATCCCCACAGGCGTCATCTCTCTCGCCGTTTTCGCGTCTTTGCCGAATGGCTTGAAACGCTGCTGAAGGCTGACGTGTTAAAGTAGAGTGTCTGTTCTCGCAGAGAGGGTGCTGGGCAATCACGACCCAGCACCCTTTGAGCGTCCATTGAAATCTTAAAACGCCTTCGTCTTGTCCGGGCGATACTTGTTCTTCGGCACGAAGCCCGAGCGATCCGCCTCACGCGGCTCGCGCACCCAGACTTCGCGGTTGGGATGCAAGCCGCCGCCACGGGTCGCGGGGACAGCGGTGTGTCGTGCACGGTGCAGCAGTCGGGTGTCCGCTATGCCGCAATTGGGATGAATCCCGCCATTGTCGGCAACGACCTTCTCCCAGGCCGCCTTGCGCTTCGCGTAGACCGAAGCATCGTTCAGCGCGGTGCAGTTGAGTTCGTTGGTGTTCAGATCGACCAGGATCTCATCGCCGTCCTCAATGAAAGCGATGGGACCGCCAACGGCTGCTTCCGGACCGACGTGACCGATGACGAGACCGACCGAGCCGCCCGAGAATCGCGCATCTGTCATCAGGGCCACGACGATGCCACGCTCGCGGCACAGCGTCGTAATCCGCGATGTTGGGTCGAGCATCTCCGGCATGCCCGGTGCGCCGCTCGGTCCCTCGTAGCGGACGATGATCATATCGTTGTTCTGGAAGCTGTTAGGTTCCGTATCGAGCGCCTGAAGCAATCCCTGCTCGCCCTCGAACACACGTGCTCTGCCGCGATAGGTGTTGTTTTCCAGACCGCCTTCAACGCCCGCGAGTTTGAGGATCGCCGAGAAGTCCGGGGAGAGGTTTCCGCCCAGAACCCGCAAGCCACCCGTCGGCTTGTACGGCTTCTCGACCGGGTAGATCACCTTGCCGTCGATGCGCTTGGTGCCCAGACGCTCGACTTGCTGAGCCAGAGTTTCGCCCGTGCAGGTTAGCATGTCGCCGTTCAGAAGGCCGGCCTCTAGAAGTTCGCGAACGATCACCTGCACGCCGCCGACGTTGTCGATGTCGACCATCGAGTACTTGCCGTAGGGACGCGCGTCGGTCAGCACGGGGACGATGTACTGCGAGAGGTGATTGAATTCCTCCGGCGTCATGACGGCTTTCCAGAAATCCGCGAAGCCCGCAGCGCGCGCGATTTCAGGAGCGTGCAGCGTCACGTTCGTCGATCCGCCGACGGC
>JAEYYQ010000011.1 GCA_023428365.1 Pseudomonadota bacterium
CCCGTCAATTCATCCTGCACTTCCGGAAGTGCCGCGAACAGATCGACGTAAAGTCTCCCCACACCCATGCGCTTAAGACGTTCCGCGCGTGCTGCGTCTATCGCAATCGCGTGGGTCCTGATCGCGAGGAAAAGGCGGCGGTTGCAGTGCGCCAATATTTCCTCGAAGTCAGGCCGCTGAAACGGTTCGCCACCTTCGAAAAGGATATGCAGAAATCCTTCCGCGATGAGCTGATCGATGAACATCTTCCACTGATCCGTCGTCAGTTCGTCGCGCTCGGCACGGCCGCAATCCGCGTAGCACAGCTTGCAGCTCAACCCGCACGTCTGCGTCACACAGATCGTCAGCTTGAATGGCTTCTCCAGCACCGGCGCCCGGTGCCGCACATCGCGTGTCATCGCTGAACGGACAGCGTCGTCCATTCCGGTTCTCAACCTTGTCAGGGCCTCATCGTCACGCAGCACACGAGGCGAACGCTACGTCGGCGGCAGTGGGCCTGCCTCCCCGGCAATTACCCAGTAGTCAGAGCAACGCGATGCGTGTAGCGGCTGTATTGGTCGGCGCGCCACGATTCCGCCCGTGCCCGCCACCCTCTCCGTACGTGTGTTCCCATGAACCCGCACTTGCGATGGACCTGAGCCAAGCCTAGGCTCCCGGCCGACCGACGCTCGTCGCCTATTCAGGCGAGATGTCGCGCAGGGAGATGCCATGTCTGTGGTCATTGCCGAGCACCCCGCCGAAGGTGTTCTGCTGCTCAGGATAAATCGGCCGGATGCCCGAAATGCGCTCAATTTTGAAGTGCGCACGGCACTGGTGGACGCGCTGAACGCAGCGGCAGGCGATCCAGCTATTCGCGCGGCTATTATCACCGGCAGCGACAAGGCGTTTGCTGCCGGCGCGGACATTCGCGAAATGCGCGATCTCGGCCCCATCGAGATCATGCAGCGTGGCGTCCATAAACTGTGGGATCAGATCGCCGCATTCCCGAAACCGTTAGTTGCTGCCGTCAACGGCTATGCGCTTGGCGGCGGCTGCGAGCTTGCCCTGCATTGCGACATCATTATCGCTGGCGAGAATGCGCAGTTCGGTCAGCCTGAGGTGAAAGTCGGCATTCTCCCCGGAGGCTCCGGCACGCAACGGCTGGTGCGTGCGGTCGGCAAATATAAAGCCATGATGATGGTCCTGACGGGTGACATGATCAGCGCGCGCGAGGCCTCCGAGATGGGGCTGGTCAGCCGGGTCGTCGCCGACGCAGATGCGGCGAGCCATGCCATCGACATGGCCAGCCGTATCGCAAAACTGGCGCCGATTTCCGTCGAACTGGCCAAGGAAGCTGTGCTTGCCGGTCAGGATGCCTCGCTGGCGACAGCGCTCAGCCTGGAACGGAAAGCGTTCTGGTTGACCTTCGCTACGGACGACAAACACGAAGGAATGTCGGCGTTTCTCGAAAAGCGCGCGCCGGACTTCAAAGGAAAGTAAAGACCGATGCCATTTGATCCGGCACGTAAAGACCTGACAATCGGCATTGTCGGCACTGGCACCATGGGCCGCGGCATCATGCAATTGGCGGCTCAGAGCGGTTTGAACGTTGTAGCGTTCGATGAAATGAGTGGTGCCGGCGACACGGCACGTCACGCAATCTTGCAGACATTCTCAGGTCTGGTGGAAAAGGGCCGCATGACGAAAGACGCGGCCGAGGCCGCGGAGGCGCGCATCACCATCGTCGGAAGTCTCGAACAGATCGCCACCGCGGACGTCATCATCGAAGCGGTGATCGAACGCCTGGACGTGAAGCAAGCTTTGCTCGCCAGCCTCGATGGTGTGGCGGGGCCTGATACGATCCTCGCGACGAATACGTCCTCCCTTTCGATCACTGCCGTTGCAGCGCGCTGTAAACACGCCGAGCGCGTTGCGGGCATGCACTTCTTCAATCCAGCACCTCTCATGAAGCTGGTCGAAGTCGTCCCGGGCCTGAATACAGCACCGTGGGTCGCTCCCGCACTTGCCGCAATCGCGCGACGCATGACGCGAGTGCCCGTGGTTTGCACGGACAGCCCCGGCTTCATTGTGAACCATCTTGGACGGGGCTACGTGCCGGAAGCCGCGCGCATTGTCTCCGAAGGCATCGCCGACGCCGCCGAAATCGATCGCATCATGACCCATGCGGTTGGAATGCCGTTAGGGCCCTTTGCGCTGCTTGACCTGATTGGCGCCGATGTCTCCGTTTCCGTGATGGATAGTCTGTGGGAGCGGTTTTACGGCGAGCCGATGTACGCGCCGCATCCCCTCTTGAAGCTGAGGATCGACGGCGGCCTCTACGGGCGCAAAACGGGCGCGGGGTGGTATAGCTATAAGGACGGACAGCGCCAGGTTGCGCTGCCTCAGGCTGTCCCCACGGCGCGTCCGACGTCGGTGTGGGTCAGTCCGCGTGATCCGGTAGCAAGCGCCAAAGCCATGGCCCTTCTGCAACGGCTCGGCGCCAACCTGGAACAGGCAAATTTGCCCACTCCCGAAGCATTGTGCATCGTCACGCCAACCAGCGCCGACTGCACAAGCGAAATCGTCCAGCAGGAACTCGATCGGCGCCGCACGGTTGCGCTCGACACTGCATTCGATTTCGAACGCCATCGTACGGTGATGGTCCCTCCCGGCGTCGATCCTGCCATGCGCGATGCGGCACACGGGCTGCTTGCCGCCGACGGCGCTGGCGTCAGCGTCATCAATGATAGCCCTGGCTTCGTCGCCCCACGGATCGTCGCACACGTCATCAACATCGGCTGCCAGATTGCTCAGCAGGGTATTGCCTCGCCTGCCGACATCGATCTCGGCGCCAAGCTCGGGCTCTCCTATCCCCTAGGCCCGATGGAATGGGGCGACCAGCTTGGAGCATCGTGGGTCTTGCAGATGCTGGAAGAGCTGGAACGCTTTTATTCGGAGCCTCGCTACCGCCCCTCGCCGTGGCTCAAACGGCGAGCCTGGCTGGATCTGCCGTTAGCAACTCCCGATGGCCGGACGGATGGTCCGTAAGCGCTGCTCTGCTTTGCACCAGTGAGCTAGCGCAGCACACGCTACCGTGCGATGCACTAGACTGCCTCAGCCCAACACTGGTTTCCAATGCCAAGGCCTTCGTGAAGATCGCGCTCCCGGACATCGACACAATCAAACGCCTTGTGCTGACATTCACCGTCGGCGCCATCGGCGGATTGGCCTTCTCGTTGCTCGGATTGCCGGCTCCCTGGTTATCAGGCCCTATTGTGACCGTGGCAGCCGGGGTGCTCCTGGGCGTCAAACTCGGCATCCCAACCATCGTCCGGCACGCCGCCTACATCCTGCTGGGCGCGATCATGGGTACAGCCATGACGCCGGAGACGATAACGCTGCTGTCGCGCTGGCCAATCACGCTTGCCGGGCTCGCGGCATGTGTCCTGAGCGTCATGATCGGATGCAGTTTCTATTTGCAGCGCATCCACGGCTATGACCGCGCCACGGCCAAATTATCATCTGTGCCAGGCGCCCTGCCTTATGTCCTCGCTCTAGCGGAAGAGAGCAACGGTGATCCAAGACGCATCGCGATCATTCAGATCTTCCGGCTGGCGATCATTCTGGTCTTTCTGCCCAGCGCGATTTACTTGCTCGGCGGCGCCGCAGAGACCATCCACCAGCCTATTGCTCATCCGGTCAATCTCATCGAGGTTGCCATCCTACTGGCTGCAGGCTGCGCTGCCGCCTATGTATTTCTGAGACTCAAAGCTCCTGCGCCGACGCTGTTCGGCCCTCTGGTGGCGGGCGCCATCCTGTATGTCACTGGTACGCTCACCACCGATCTCCCGTCTTGGATGATGCTGCCGGCGTTTCTCGTGATCGGCTGTGCGGTCGGAAGCAATTTTGCCGGCATCGACCGCCATGCAATCGCGGATTCGCTACTGGCCAGCCTGGGGAGCCTTGGCGTTGGGGTTACGATCGCCATCGTTTGGGCCGTCATCGTCGCCTGGATCGTCAACCTGCCCATCGCGCAACTGTGGATGGCCTACGCGCCCGGCGGCATCGATGGCATGACTATTCTGGCGCTCGCCCTGGGACATGACGCTGCTTTTGTTGGCGGTCATCATGTCATCCGTTTCATGGCCCTTGGCTTCGTCGTGCCCGTATGGCTGCGGCGATGATCGGTTGCTGGGGCACTGCGACCGCACCATATCATCAAGTTCTATAAAAGCGTCCCGCAGGCCACACTCCTGTTCGTCAATGGCCCCATAGGATCGACGCCAGCGCGCGTTGAGGCCATATAGGCTGTGAGGCTTGCGTTGTCGCCGTTCGGCCGCACGTCGCATCCATCACCAACATGAGCGCTTCCATGTCGCAGACGATCCACGCCAAAGTCTTGATCCTCGGTTCCGGCCCGGCCGGCTACACGGCTGCCATCTACGCCGCGCGCGCAATGCTTAAGCCATTGCTTATACAAGGAATTCAGCCTGGCGGTCAGCTCACCATCACCACCGACGTGGAAAACTATCCAGGGTTCGCCAAGGTGATCCAAGGGCCGTGGCTAATGGAAGAGATGAAGGCGCAGGCCGAGCACGTCGGCACGCAGATCATCATGGATCACGTCACCAAGGTCGACCTCAAGCAGCGGCCATTCCGGCTGTGGGCCGACTCTGGCGACGTCTATACATGCGATGCTTTGATTATCTGCACCGGCGCACAGGCGCGCTGGCTGGGTCTGCCGAGCGAGGAAACCTTCAAGGGCTTCGGCGTATCGGCCTGCGCCACCTGCGACGGCTTCTTCTACAAGGGCAAGGAAGTGATCGTCGTCGGCGGCGGCAACACCGCAGTCGAAGAGGCCTTGTTCCTGACCAACTTCGCCAAGCGGGTCACGGTCGTACATCGCCGTGACAGCTTCCGGGCAGAGAAAATCCTGCAGAACCGGCTGTTCTCAAACGAGAAAATCGAGGTGATCTGGGATAGCGCCCTGGAAGAGATCGTCGGCGGTTCTGATCCCAAGACGGTCAACGGGGTTGTGTTGCGGAACGTCAAAACTGGCGCGCTCACCAAGCGGGCGGTAGATGGCGTTTTCGTAGCCATCGGGCATTCGCCAGCGACCGAGATCTTCAAGGGGCAGATCGAGACCACCCCGTCTGGCTACATCATTACTAAGCCCGACTCGACCGCCACCAACATCCACGGCGTATTTGCAGCGGGCGACGTGAAGGATGAGGTCTACCGTCAGGCAGTGACCGCGGCAGGCATGGGATGCATGGCTGCGCTCGAAGCCGAGCGCTTCCTTGCCGGACACGAGGGCGAAAAACCCATCGCATCCTGGTAATGTTATGCTGTTAGCGCATATCTCTTGGTATTTCGGATAGTTAGGCTTAAGCTGAGTTGAAAGGCGCAGACAAAGCGCCGTTCTGTCCGCACGCAACTTGCCCTGTGTCCATGCCCGCCGGCCTCACGTCAGGTTGCGTTCGAGCTTGGCCGCAAGGCTCGGCAGGATCTTAGGGATGGATTGGGACAAGCTCAGAATATTCCATGCAGCCGCTGAAGCTGGCAGTTTTACGCACGCAGGCGATGCCCTGCGCATGAGCCAATCCGCCGTCAGCCGGCAAGTGTCAGCGCTGGAACGTGATCTTGGGATTGCCTTGTTCCATCGCCACGCTCGCGGACTGGTCCTGACCGAGCAAGGAGACATGCTCTACCGCACCGCAACAGAGGTGCTGAACAAGCTCCAGACCGCCGAAACTCTGCTGTCGGACACGACGACCAAGCCGACCGGCGAGCTGCGGATTACCGCCCCGATCGGCCTCGGCACGGTTTGGGTGACGCAACGGCTGCGGGAGTTCATGGAGCTCTACCCGGATATCCGGGTGGAAGTCATCCTCAACGACGATCAGATCGATATCTCAATGCGCGAGGCCGATGTCGCGATCTGGACCCGCGAGCCTGAGCAGGCGGACCTCATCCGCAGGCCGCTTTTTTCCATGCGTGTCAGGGCCTTCGCCTCGACGCAGTATATCCGCAAGTTCGGAGCGCCGCAGTCGCTGGACGACCTCGACAACCATCGGTTCGTCTCCTACAGCGGCACGCCGGCGCAGCATCTGTCGGTCATTCGCTGGCTGGAGACAGCCGGGCGAAATGGCAAAGAGCCGCGAATCCCCGCGTTTCGCGCCAACAGCGTCGTCGCCCTGAAGTATGCCATCAGATCAGGCATCGGGGTGGGACTGATCCCCGATTACCTCACTGATGAGGAAACCGACCTCGTCACCGTTTTGAACGACGTTCAATTGCCTAAGATACCGATCATTTTCGTGTACCCAGAAGAGCTCAGAACCTCAAAGAAAGTGCAGGTTTTGCGAGACTTTCTGGTGTCCAACGCGCGCACCTGGAAATCCTGAAATAGCGCTCACGTTACTAGGCATGCTGGGGCCGCATGGCAATCATGCGGCCGGGGGGATTGCTGCACCTGCGTTCAACCTGCTTAACTATCATGCAGCTGTGACGGACAGCTGATGAAGGCCGTACCCTCCCTTTGACGCCTTCAGCGCATCTTTCGGGATGCGAAAACTAACTAGACCGGGCCCTTTGTGGCCCGGTTTTTTTATGCCTATGATGATCAGACGCCCGTGCGACTGAGCGGGACTTGCTTGCGACACGCAAGACGCTATCACATGTACCGGGCACGAGAGCTTCGGGGCAAGAGGACGGCCATGGCCAAGACACTGTACGACAAGATCTTCGATGACCACGTAGTCGATCAGCAATCGGACGGCACCTGCCTCCTCTACATCGACCGCCATCTCGTGCACGAAGTGACATCCCCTCAGGCATTCGAAGGGCTGCGCATGGCCGGCCGCAAGGTCCGCGCACCGGAGAAGACCCTCGCCGTCGTCGACCATAACGTCCCCACCAGCGACCGCAGCCTCGGCATCGATGACGAGGAAAGCCGCACGCAGGTCGAGACGCTGGCCAAGAACGCGCATGATTTCGGCATCGAGTACTACGACGAGCTGGATCAACGGCAGGGCATCGTCCACGTCATCGGGCCGGAGCAGGGCTTCACGCTGCCCGGCACCACGATCGTGTGCGGTGACAGCCATACGTCCACGCATGGCGCATTCGGCGCGCTCGCCCATGGCATCGGCACGTCGGAAGTCGAGCACGTCCTGGCGACGCAAACGCTGATCCAGCGCAAAGCCAAGAATATGCGCGTCAGCGTCGACGGCAAGCTGCCCGACGGCGTTACCGCGAAGGACATCGTGCTGGCCATTATCGGCGAGATCGGCACGGCGGGTGGTACTGGCCATGTCATCGAATACGCCGGTGAGGCGATCCGGTCGCTGTCGATGGAAGGCCGCATGACGGTCTGCAATATGACAATCGAAGGCGGCGCCCGTGCTGGTATGGTCGCGCCCGACGAAAAAACCTTCGCCTATCTCAAGGATCGGCCGAAAGCCCCCAAGGGCAAGGCCTGGGATATGGCGATGCGGTATTGGGAGACGCTGCGAAGCGACGAGGGCGCATACTTCGACTCCGAACTCAAGCTCGACGCAGCCAGCCTGCCGCCGATCCTCACGTGGGGTACGAGTCCGGAAGACGTCATCTCGATCACCGGCACCGTGCCCGACCCAGACAGCGTAGCCGATGAGGCCAAGCGCAACGCCATCCGCCGCGCGCTGGACTACATGGGCCTGACGCCCGGCACCAAGATGACGGACGTCAAGCTGGATCGCGTATTCATCGGTTCGTGCACCAACGGCCGCATCGAAGATCTGCGCGAGGCGGCTCGCGTTGCTCAGGGCAAGAAGGTCGCTTCGAGCGTCTACGCCATGATCGTGCCGGGCTCCGGTCTCGTGAAGGCTCAGGCGGAGGCTGAAGGTCTCGACAAGGTCTTCAAGGAGGCCGGTTTCGACTGGCGTGAGGCCGGGTGCTCCATGTGCCTCGGCATGAACCCGGATCAGCTCAAGCCGCGCGAGCGTTGTGCTTCGACCTCGAACCGTAACTTTGAGGGTCGTCAGGGCCGTCTGGGCCGGACGCATCTGGTGTCGCCTGCCATGGCCGCTGCCGCTGCCATCGCCGGACATTTCGTCGACGTCCGCAGCTGGCAATAGTCACCAAGCCCGGGCCGACAGCCCGGGCTTTTCATTTGGGGCGTAAGGATATGTCCAAGTCGCTCGTCGAAAAGCAGTTCGGCGCCCACGCAGCGCGTTACGTGAATTCACCGGTACATGCCAAAGGTGCCAGCCTGCAAAGGCTGGTCGATCTCGTTGAGCCAAAGCCGCACTGGCGCGCGCTCGATATTGCGACGGCAGCGGGCCACACCGCGCTGGCTTTCGCTCCCCATGTGTCGCACGTCGTTGCCAGCGACCTGACGAATGAAATGCTGGTGGAGGCCGGCAAGCTAGCTCAATCACGCGGGGCCACGAACCTTGAAACGGCGAAGGCGGACGCAGAAGCCCTACCATTCGCAGATGCCAGCTTCGAGCTGGTGACCTGCCGCATCGCACCGCATCACTTTCCCGACATCCCCCGTTTCGTTGCTGAAGCTTGGCGCGTCCTGAAACCCGGCGGCACGTTTGCTCTCGTCGATAACATCTCACCCGATGCCCAATCGACGCCGGGCTTTCCGGACGACGAACTGGCAGCAGCAGCGGCCGCCTACAACGGCTTCGAGAAACTCCGCGATCCGAGCCATGGCCGCTGCCTGACCATCGGCGAATGGCGGGACGTGATCTCCTCAACCGGCTTTGAGATCAAACACGTCGAGCTGCTGCCGAAGGAGATGGAGTTCAACACGTGGCATGAGCGGATGGACGTTCCGCCCGCCGACGTGGAGCGGCTTGAGGCCATGCTGACAGGGGCCAGCCCCGCTCTGGCGGCCTTCCTCCGCCCTCATAACAAGAACGACAAACTGTATTTCGTCCTGGACGAAATTCTGGTCATCGCCAAGAAACCGTGAGACCGCGGCGTGCTGGCTTCAAAGCCATAGAACCGTTTGAAACAGTTGAATGTTCGTAGCCTCGCGGCTATGCTCGCGCCATGACGTTCGCGCTTCACATCGAGATCGCCCGGCGAATTAGCGCCCCGGCCGCCTGAGGGCAGCCGGGAACTCATCGCGCTTAATTCCCCATCTCCTCGAATGTGAAGGACCTCCCATGGCTTCCGTTGCCGTTGCGACATCCGACCCGGTCGGAGCGCGCCCATCTGCTCCTGCGCAATCCGTCAAAGCCTTGTTCTACGTGACTGCCGTAGCTGATCCAGGTGTTCTGTCGCGTCTGATCGAACCCGTTGCGAAGCTGGGATATGTGCCCGCCCGCGTTCATGCGTCGCGCGAATCCGGCGACGGTAGCGAAATCAGCGTCGATCTGCGGCTGAAGGGCGTCTCCACGCGCGGCGCCGAGCTGGTCGAGAACGCGCTTCGCCGTGTGATTGGTGTGCGTCAGGTGATTGCCGTCGTCGAAGCTGACGATTGACCTGCTGACATCGGCTGACCAAATTTTCCCGATCGCGCGGGCGCAGTCCACGTGATGCAAACACGAACGTGCGATCGGGACAGCTGAGATGGGCGACAGCAGCAAATGGGCGGATGCGACATCGCCTAGCCTCGAAGATTTCGAGAACCTGGCCGCTGCGTCGTGGGACAATCTTCCAGAACACTTTCGCCGGGTGTGCAAGAACGTCCTCATCCGCGTCGAGGACTTCGCGACGGATGAAGTTTTGCGCGAACTCGACATCGACGATCCC
This sequence comes from Pseudomonadota bacterium, assembly GCA_023428365.1. Classification (GTDB taxonomy): domain Bacteria; phylum Pseudomonadota; class Alphaproteobacteria; order Rhizobiales; family Hyphomicrobiaceae; genus ZC4RG25. Next base: position 9,733 of record JAEYYQ010000011.1, read on the forward strand.
TTAGACCTGATGGGTCTTTACCAGGGCGTAAGCCTAGATATGCAAAGTGTCTCGGATCTGCCGAGGCAACCCGAGATGGTGTTTCTCTACAGGCGCGCGATCCTGGATTATTGGGCGGACAGCGACGAGACGCTTGGTCATCTCATCACGCACGTACTTGTGCACGAGATCGGCCATCATCTCGGCCTCTCCGACGACGACATGTACGGAATCGAAGCCGCAGCACGCACGTAGAGAAGCGCTCGGAAAGCAACAGGCCGTTGCGTGTCGGCAACCGTTACACCCAACTTAAAGGCCGCAAGGTCGAAAGGGTGTAATCCAGTTGCGCGTTGGCGCGAGGCAGGCGATGGTGCGTTCGGTCGTCGATGTGCAGCTGCACATGACGCTTGCAAGTCCAGAGGCGGGACTGAAGAGGGTAGCGGGGCATGAAGTGGCTGGCGTTTGTGGGTGTCACCCTCGCAGTGATCGCCTTTGTGGGCGATTCAGCGCAGGCACAGCCCCCAACACCTGACGAGTATGTCGCTCACGTCGGCGGCGATGCGAAGGTCGTTCCACCGGGGCAACTCGTTCTTGATAAAAGGCGCATGATCTGCGGGCAGCGGCCGACGGTGCTCGATTCCCAGCTCGACGATTACGGCGCCGCATACCCTGGCTTCCTGATCCTGAACCCGCGCCTGCTGGCACGAACGTCCACGCCGGTGAAGATGTGGATCTTCGCGCACGAGTGCGGTCATCAGTTCCGCGGGCCGGATGAGGAAACCGCTGATTGCTTCGCAGTCCAGCGGGGCCGGCGCGAAGGCTGGCTGTCGCCAGAAGGGCTGGAAGAGGTTTGCCGTTTTATCGCACCTGCGAAGGGCACCTCGATGCATTTCTCCGGCTCTTTCCGGTGTGAATCCATGCGCAAGTGCTACGCTGACCCGACAGTCCGCTGAAGCGCTTGACGCTGATATGTCTTGTCGCGTTTATGTCTGAAAGACCGGCGTCCTCACGCCCCAGCAACCTCTGCTCCAGCCGAGGATAACCATGCAGAAGTTTACGACCCTGACTGGCGTGGCCGCGCCATTGCCGATGATCAACGTCGA
>JAEYYQ010000029.1 GCA_023428365.1 Pseudomonadota bacterium
GAGTTGGGTCATGAATGGGACTACGAGTAATCGCAAGCGCCGGTCGCGGAAGCGCGGCAATGTTGCTTCTGTCATGAGCCAGATCGAACTGGCGCACCTGGGCGATGGCCAGGTGGCTTACATCAAGGTTCTGACCTCAGACGAGGCTCAACGCCTCTACCCGGCCGTAGAAGGCCTCCCCGGTGGCATTGATCTCTATGCTCTGCACGCCGCCGACGGAACGCCGATTGCGCTGACCGACAGCCGGCAGGCCGCTTTGGGCCATGCGCGGGGAGATAAGCTTGAGGTGGCGAGCGTCCACTGACACGCTTTGGATTGGAATTCAGGGCTTCCCAGGCGCCGTAAGGCACTGGGAAGCCTTTTTATTTTGGCCGATAGAGTCGAAGGACTCAGCCCCGATAGTGGGAGAACTGGCCACGCGGCCGGAACCGCTCAAGATAGGACGGGACAATCGCGGCCAGTGTATGAGGCGCGTTGATGCCCAGAGCCTGAATGGTGCGACTATCCTTCACGGCTGCGGCGCTGACCACATTATCTTTTTGCAGGAGATTGACCTGATCGACGGTCAGTGGACGCATGGCATTCGGTAGCGGCCATGTCAGCGCAGCAACGAGCTTCGCGGCCCAGAACGGCAGCGGCAAGTACATCCGCTCGCGGCCGGCCCATTCCTGAGTGCTATCCAGAAGCTGCCTGAACGTACGAACCTCCGGTCCGCCGACTTCGTAGATCGTGCCAGGGGTGCCGGCATCACCGACGGCATTGGCAATCGCGAGACCGACATCGCCGACATACAACGGTTGGAATTTCGTGGAGCCACCGCCGATCAGCGGCAGGAATGGCGAATAGCGGGTCATCCCTGCGAAACGGTTGAAGAAATCGTCCTCCGGTCCGAACAGAATCGAAGGGCGAATGATGATGGCGTCTCGGAATTCCTCCAGCACGGCTTGCTCTGCCTCGGCCTTGGTCCGGCCGTATGCCGAAGCGCTCTTCGGATCAGCGCCGATGGCCGAGACATGAACCAGCCGGCGCACGCCAGCGAGCCGTGCCGCCTTGGCGATCGCGCGTGCACCGTGGACATGCACGCGATCAAAGGTCTGCGCGCCCGTCGGGGAGAGGATACCGACGGCGTTGACGACGACCTCGGCACCTCGAATGGCAGCATCCACCGACTGCGGGAAACGGACGTTCGCCTGGACGGGGAGAATCTGCCCGACGCGTCCCATCGGTTGCAGATGCCCAGCCAGATCCGGACGGCGCACGGCCGCCCTGATACGCCAGCCACGGCGGGCAAGCGGCTGTACCGTATGGCGCCCGACGAATCCGGAGCCCCCGAATACGGTAACTAGGCCGCCATGCTCGTTCCGATAGGACATGGGCGTTCGATCTCCTGAACATCACGCTGGATCTGTGGGGCAGGAATACACAGACGGTCGCAATGTGTGAAGGGAGCAGTGGGCGCAATTGACAAGCCGTCCACTGGGCTCTAACAGAAGCGTCGGTTGCCCAGATGGCGGAATTGGTAGACGCACCAGCTTCAGGTGCTGGCGCCTGCAAGGGCGTGGAGGTTCGAGTCCTCTTCTGGGCACCATCTTAAACATCGATTGAATTGCTGGCGTTTCCGCTTTTAAAGCCCGCGCGAGTTTGCGCCGCGGACAAGGGCACATTCGGTCGTGTTGCCATCCCTGGCAGTCCGAGACGTTTCAGCTTCGTATGGATAATTCTCAGGCTCGCGCGAGTATCCGTGCGATCTCATTGTCGTGTGAGGCAATCCGTCGACTGACGGATCAGGGGTTATCGCGATGCATCCCTATCAGGGCTATGCTAGCACAGAGTTCGGCCCGAGCGGGCAGCGACCACTCTGGCTCGTCCGATCGTAGATAGCCATATAGCCACTCTCGCGGATCACATGCAGCTCGCCCGGCACATCGGCCGTATCCGATTGACTTTGCTCGTCGTTGCGCTGACTGGGCTCTTCTCGGGGTTGATCGCGGCCTATGCCGACAATCCTTTGCTGGCCAGCAGGTGTTGGGCTTTCGGCACGGCACCGGTTCTTCTCGCGCTGCTTGTAGAGATTGTCCGGTCGCTCAGCCGTGGCGAAGTCGGACTGGATATTGTCGCGGGATTATCGATGTCGGCCGCACTGGCGTTTGGCGAGCCCCTCGCAGGAAATGTCGTGGCCCTGATGTACGCCGGCGGGCAGCAGCTTGAAAGCTATGCCGAAGGCCGGGCACGCCATGAGATGATGGCGCTACTCGGTCGCGTGGCGCGCACGGCGGTGCGTTATGTCGACCACCAACTCGAAGAAATCCCAATCGAAGTTATCGCGCCTGGTGATCGCTTGATGATCCGCAGTGGCGAGGTGGTTCCTGTCGACGGCGTTGTTGCGGGCGGACATGCGATACTCGATCAATCCGCTTTGACGGGTGAGCCAATCCCCGTCGACCGTGGTATGAGCGAAGCTGTCCTCAGTGGCTCGATGTCGGTCGGCGACGCCTTCGATCTGACGGTAACGAAACCGGCTGCCGAAAGTACATACGCGGGTATCGTCCGGTTGGTGGAGGCCGCGCAAGCGTCAAAGGCGCCGATGGCTCGCCTTGCTGATCGCTATGCCATCGTCTTCTTGCTGTTAACTCTCATCGTTTCCGGTGGCGCCTGGATCCTGTCGAACGATCCGCTGCGCGCTCTCGCGGTACTTGTGGTCGCGACGCCTTGTCCGCTGATCCTCGCCGTGCCAATCGCCATCATTTCCGGGATGTCACGCATCGCGAAACTGGGCGTGTTAGTGAAAAGCGGCAGCGCCCTGGAAACGCTGGCCAACGTGCGTACGGCGGTGCTGGACAAGACGGGCACGCTCACACATGGCCGCGCGGAAGTCGCCGAAATCCGAACTGCTCCTGACGTTCATGCCGACGAACTGCTGCGGCTGGCGGCTTCCCTTGACCAGGCTTCCGGCCATGTGGTGGCCGAGGCATTGGTCAGTGCAGCAAAAGCGCGGAATTTCGTGCTGTCCATTCCAGCAGATGCCCGTGAGACCGCGGGCGTCGGGATCGAGGGGCGGGTCGACGGACACGAGATCATCGTTGGTGGCAGTTCGTTTGTGCGGAATAGGTGTCGGGCCGGGGATCCACGCCTGTGGCGCACCGGTTTGCCCGATGGTGTCGTTGTCGTCGCCGTCGGTATAGACGGCGTCGTGGCTGGTATAGTGGTCCAGGCCGATAAGATACGTGCGG
>JAEYYQ010000150.1 GCA_023428365.1 Pseudomonadota bacterium
CGACGCGCCGATTACCTTCGACACGGATTTCCCGCACCGTTTGCGCATGCGCAACGGTTGCCGTCTGAATGCTGATCGCCGTGATACTGGCAGGTGCAGCTATGGCGAACCACAGAAGCAGTCGCCATCCACCACTTGCCACTTGTCGAAGCTGCATACCTGCGTCTGCCCTTCGTTACTTTCCCCCGGAGCGCTGCGCAGCGAGCCGGGCGGCCTGCCAACGCAACCTCTGGTTATCTGAGTCGCCGGATATACTCCAGCCTACGAGGCGTCCCCCCGGACACGCTCAGCTAACCTTTCGGAGTTTTAACGATTCAGCAGGGTCATTGGAAGTGGCAAGAATGTTTCAGGACGGTTGATTCCGCGTGGAGAGATCACGGATTGTTTCGACTTTTAGCGAAGTCTTCACACACTTCGTTTTGATCCGAATCAGCGGTCCACGGACGTGTTACCCGCCGCGCACTAACATTCTGACGTATCGGTGCAAATTAGATCGCGTACAGACGTTTCCGCCGACTGGAATTAGACGACGTCTAAAGCAGCGAACTCACTGAGGAAGCGGCGCGAAGCGCCAAGCGCTGAGGCTGTGCAGAATTCGACCGTGGTCAGCTCGTGCCGGTCAGCCAGCGCCAAACGATGAGCCGGTCGTTCCAGGTCGCAAACACCATCAGCATCAGGACCAGGGCGAGGCCAATCCGGAAACCGATCTCCTGTGTCCGCTCACTCAGCGGTTTACGGCGCATGGCTTCGATCGCGTAGAACAAAAGATGACCGCCGTCGAGCAGCGGGATCGGAAACAGATTGATCAAACCAACACTGACTGAAATTACGGCAATCAGGTTGAACAGTGCTTCAGGCCCAACCTTGGCGACCTGCCCCGATACTTCCGCAATCCGGATCGGTCCGCCGAGCTGGTCCGCGCGCTGCCGGCCAATGATCACATCGCCGATGTAGCTCAGCGTCGAGGTGATGATGAAGTTGGTCTCGCGCACACCCAGCCAGACGGCCTCAAGCGGACCGGCCTTGCGCAGCTCGAGCGCTTCCGGTGTCGTCAGCCGACGGATGCCGATGATCCCGCGGACGATAGTCCCGCCAAAGTTGTCGCTGACTTCCTGGCGCTCCGGCGTCACTTGGAGAGTATAAGGCGCGCCACCGCGATCGACTTTGACGTTGAGCTGACGTCCGGGCGCTCCACTGACGGTACGCAGGACTTCGGTAAAGCTGTCCACGCTGTTACCGTCGATCTCAAGGATCACGTCCCCAGCCTTGAACCCTGCAACCGCAGCGGGAGAATTGGCGACCACCTCGTCCACGCGCGGCGCCGTTGAACGGATGCCGATGAACGAGAACATCAGGGCAAAAATCACGACCGCGAGTAGGAAATTGGCAATCGGACCTGCTGCAACGACGGCGGCACGTTGCCAAAGCGGCTTGGAATGGAACGCGCCTTCACGGTCGTCGGGCGACATTTCCGCCGCGCCGGCAGATGGCGACGCACTGGCCGCGTTCTCGTCATCCATGAACTTGACGTAGCCGCCGAGCGGAATCCAGGCGAGCCGCCAACGTGTCCCGTGCTTGTCGACGAAACCGGTGATCTCGCGGCCGAAGCCGATCGAGAATGCCTTGACCTTTACACCGCACCAGCGCGCGACGAGGAAATGGCCAAGCTCATGAATGAAGACCACGACAGTCAGGACAAACAGGAATGGCAGCAGCACATACAAAAAGCCACCGATGCCACTGGTAAAACCAGACATTGCGCCCATTCTCCCGATCGTCTCCAAATGCAGCAGCCCAGCAGCGAGCAATCTCTCGCCACCAGCTACGCACCAATCACATCTCGTGCCAACTCGCGCCCCAGGGCGTCCGCTGCTAGAACGTCGTTAAGACGCTGCGGAGTTCCAATAGCGCCGATTTGCTCAGCCCGATCAAGGCATGTGGCCACAGTGCGGGCGATTTCAAGAAAGCCTATACGCCGCTCCAGAAACCCTTCGACCGCGACCTCGTTCGCAGCATTGAGGACTGCCGGAGCCGTCCCGCCGCGATCCATCGCCTCCCGCGCCAGCCGCAACGCCGGAAAACGTGCCAGATCAGGCGGCTCGAACGTTAACGACCCAAGCTTGACGAGATCGAGGCGTTCCGTGCTCGCCGGCATTCTCGCAGGCCACGCCAAGCTCACCGCCACCGGAATGCGCATATCGGGGCATGAGAGTTGCGCCAGCACCGATCCGTCGTGGAATGAGACGAGACAGTGGACCGTCGATTGCGGATGGACGACGACATCAAGCTGAGATGTCTCAACCTTGAACAGGTGATAGGCCTCGATCAGCTCCAGGCCCTTGTTCATGAGCGTGGCTGAGTCGATCGAAATCTTCGGGCCCATGCTCCACTTGGGATGCTTCAGCGCCTCTTCCGGCTTGGCGGCTGCGATGCGATCCATGTCCCAATCACGGAACGGACCTCCGGATGCTGTCAGCACGATGCTTTCCACCGAGGCGGGCTCGGCGCCCGCCAGCACCTGGAAGACGCCGGAGTGCTCCGAATCGACCGGCACAAGCTCCGTTCCGGCTTCGCGCACCGTCGCCATGAAAATGTTACCCGCCGCGACCAGGCATTCCTTGTTGGCCAATGCCAGACGGCGGCCAAGGCGGGCGGCCGCCAGTGTGGGCTGAAGTCCGGCGGCTCCGGTAATAGCGGCCACGACGCAATCGGCCTCGGCCTCCGCCGCCTCGACCAGAGCGGCCGTGCCGGCGGACACTTTGATGCCCGTACCAGCCAGCAGATCCTTGAGCTCCGCGTAGTGCGTCTCGTCGCCGATCACGGCGGCCTCGGCCCGATGTGTCCGAGCCAACGCAGCCAGCTTGCCCGCGTTATTCTGTGCCGTTAGCGCCCCGATCCGGAACCTGTCGGGCGCGCCGGCAACGATATCCAGCGTGCTAGTGCCAACCGAACCCGTCGCGCCGAGCACGGTGATGGTTTTCACCCCGTCCGTTGCATGGCGCTGATGATGGCCTGCAGCATGTGTCGGCTGTAACAGCATTTATCGTGCAGCCTCAATTCCCTGCATGCGTTCTCATCCCCAGAACAGCACCGCGCGGGCCGGCTCCTGCATATTGAGC
>JAEYYQ010000163.1 GCA_023428365.1 Pseudomonadota bacterium
AAAACGTCATTGGCGCCGTCTTCCGGCTTGATGAAGCCGAAGCCTTTGGCAGCATTGAAGAACTTCACAGTTCCGTTAATCCGCATAGGGTAACCTTTTTCTCAGTCAAAATGCGTGCAGAACGCCAATCATCGGGCTTCACGCGCGGCCCGGAGATCTCAGTCATGGGGAAAGAAACGGCCGGTAAGGGGCGCAGCTATCCTTAGATCGTGAGGGCGCGCGCCACAGTAGCGAGCACCGGCTAGGGTGGATATGACGTGTTTATGGTAGAATTGCAAGCTGCCCCAATGGTTCGTCTCTGTCGCGCAACGGCTCTCAGCGACGGTCCATCGAGTACGGCGAAGCCCTGCTACCACATATTTCTCCTGCGCTTTGAGGGGATGCCGCGGGATAAAGGGATCCATCCCGAGCCCCCCCGACTGCACGGCACGCACGAGGAAGGGGGATGCGTACCCTGCAGCAGAGGTCGAACGCGCAACCCATCGTTCGGTTCCTGGCGGGCAATGATTTTTTAACGATGAGGCGGCGCGGAGCTATCGCTTGCGCCAGAAGACATAGCCCAGCGTGGCCCACACAAGACCGAACACCATCTGGAGCACAAACAGCCCGGCCTCACCGCCAAGGCCACGCGCTGGAAGAATCCGCAGCCAGGCTCCAAGCCAGACCAGTCCGGCTCCTGCGAGCGCGGCCACGAACGCGGCAACAATGAGTTTCTGCCACTGATCCGCACGCTGGCCCATCATGACCCCAACCAGAATGACGGCCGGATTCAGTGCAGCAATCAGCAGAAGCGCTTCGGGATGGAATGGCTGAAGACCATCCATCAGCCGCCCTTCGCCTTACCATCGAGCTGATCGCGCAGCTTTTCTTCCTCATACTGGATGAACCAGCCGATCATCTGTCGCCACAACGCTTCGCACAGATCCGGCGGCACACCGCGCTCCTCGGCGCGTGCCCGTACCCGGTCGATCACCTGCTGATTGCGCCACGGCACGTTGGCCTGCTGTTGAGCCGCCAGCTTGATCTGCCAGGCCCGCTCCACGTAGCCAAACCGTTCGGCGATGATATCGACAAGCGCCGTATCGAGACGATCGATCTGAGCGCGGACGTCCGCCATGGTGGCGCAGTCTTTGGGGAGCGGATTGCTCATTGGCGCTTGCCCTTATGCTTTATGGATTGGACCACCATCGCTCGGGCACGGTGAACCGGCCCGCAGCATTCTCGATCACCTGACCGGCGCGGAACAACGTACCTTCATCGAACGGCTTGCCGATGAGCTGGAGACCGAGAGGCGTCCCCTGCCCTGACAGCCCTGCAGGCACTGAGATGCCCGGCAGTCCGGCCATATTCACCGTAACCGTGAAGATGTCTTCGAGGTACATCGCCAGCGGATCGCCCGACTTCTCGCCAAACGCAAATGCGGGTGATGGCGTCGTCGGCGTCAGGACGACATCGACCTTGTTCCACGCTTCATCGAAGTCCCGCTTGATCAGCGTCCGCACCTTCTGCGCCTTGAGATAATAGGCGTCGTAATATCCCGCCGACAGCACATAGGTGCCGATCAGAATGCGGCGGCGCACTTCCTTGCCGAAGCCCTTGGCGCGCGTGTTTTCGTAGGTATCGACCAGATCCTTACCCGGCACACGCAGGCCATAACGAACCCCATCATAGCGGGCGAGGTTGGACGAGGCTTCGGCAGGCGCGACGATGTAATAGGCCGGCAGCGCGTACTTGGTATGCGGCAGGCTGATCTCGTGAATCGTAGCGCCGGCGTCCTTCAGCCAGGCGATGCCTTTCTGCCAGAGATCCTCGATTTCCGACGCCATACCGTCGACGCGGTACTCCTTCGGCACGCCGACGCGCAGGCCCTTCACGCCCTGCGATAGCAGCGCCTCGTAGTCCGGCACCGGCGCATCCACCGACGTCGAATCCTTCGGATCATGGCTCGCCATCGCCTTCAACATGATGGCGCTGTCGCGCACCGTCTTGGCGATCGGACCGGCCTGATCCAGCGACGATGCGAACGCGACCACGCCCCAGCGCGAGCAGCGTCCGTAGGTCGGCTTGATGCCAACGGTACCGGTCAGCGCGGCCGGCTGGCGGATCGAACCACCCGTATCGGTGGCTGTCGCCGCGAGGCACAGATCAGCCGAAACGGCTGCTGCCGAACCGCCCGACGAACCACCCGGCACGAGCTTGGCATTGGACCCGCCAGCGCGCCGCCACGGACTGACGACCGGGCCGTAGTAGCTAGTCTCATTCGACGAGCCCATAGCGAACTCGTCCATATTGAGCTTGCCGAGCATGATCGCGCCGCCATCCCATAGGTTCTGGGTGATGGTCGATTCATAGGTCGGATTGAAGCCGTCGAGCACGTGGCTACACGCCTGCGCGTGGACGTCTTTGGTGCAGAACAGATCCTTGATGCCGAGCGGGAGGCCTTCAAGCTCCCGCGCTTCTCCAGCCGCAATCCGCGCATCGCTGTCCTTAGCCTGCGCGAGCGCTTGCTCCGGCGTCGTCGTGACGTAGGCGTTGATCGCCGGATTGGCGGTCTCGATCGCGTTAAGGAATGCCTCGGTAAGTTCGGTCGCGGTGAAAGATTTGGCCTTCAGGCCGTCGCGCGCCTCGGCGAGAGTGAGTTTTGTGAGATCTGTCACGTTGCGGTTCGCTGGTCTTAGATCATCAAATAGCAACCACGCCGATGGCGGGATGCGGGAAAATTACTCCACCACCTTCGGAACGACGAAGAAGTGGTCCTCGGTCATCGGCGCGTTCTTGACGATGTCGTCGGGAATCTCACCCGCCGTCACCTCATCCCTGCGTTGCGTGAGTTCGATGGGAACGACGCGCGTCATCGGTTCAACCGACGCCGTATCGACCTCGTCGAGCTGCTGCACCCAATCGAGAATGCCGGACAGCTCTTTTTGCAGCCCGTGCGCTTCCTCGTCAGTGATCTTGATGCGCGCCAGCCGCGCGATGCGCCGGACGGTCGCCTCGTCGACCTGCATAATCCCTCGCTCAATGTTCCTGGGGTTGCGAGACAAGTCGCACTCTTAGCCCGCGACCGGCATGCCGCGCAACCGCGCTGGCGTCGCGTTTATCCACGACTGTCGAGGAGGCGCTAGGGAGCCGATTGGGAGACCTGCGCCCGGCGCCCCACGCTTTCGATGAAAACGTCCACCTGCTGGCCGGAAAACGCCTGCCCGGAATCCGATGGCAGAGCGTAAATCACCCGCAGAACACGCGTGTCGACGCGCTCTCCGGCTGCCCCGGTCAGCGACCGCTTGGGAATAATGATCGGCTCCACGCGCACGAACTTGAGTTGCATGCGCTCGTTTGGCTGCCCGCGCAGGCTGGCATAAGCCGTCGCCGTCGGGCTGAACCGCGCCACATCGCCCTCATCGATATCGACGCGGACATGCAGCGGATCGAGGTTGCCGAGGATGATCAGCGGAGTGACCACGGTTCCGGCGAAGGCATACTCGCCCGGCCGGACATTCACCTGAAGCACCGTCGCGTTGATGGGCGCGCGTACTTCGAGCAACGCCAGATCGATTTCCGCTGTTTCCAGCATCCGCCGGGCCTGCTCTACCGCCGCCTCGTCAACCGCCAGCGTCGCACCATTCGGCGCCGCAATCAGCTTCAGTTCCTCTTCGAGCTGGACGATACGGGCCCTGGCCTCTTCAAGCCGCGCCTGCGCCGAACGCTCCGTATTCCGACGCCGCGTCACCTCGCGCTGGCTGATGGCATTGCCGCCCTTGGCTAAAAGCTCCTCGCCCGACCGCAACTGGTCAGCCCATTCCTCCATCTCCGCCTGCGCCGCATTCGCGGCAGCTCGCGCGGCTTCCACCTGCGCCTTGAGTGACGCGGTGCGGGCAACGGTCTGATCACGGCGGCGCTCAGCGGCGAGAAGCTCGGCGCGGCGTAGATCGACCGTTCCCTTCGCGGCGCGCTGATCGAGAACGAACAGCGTCTCGCCGGCCTTGACCGTATCGCCGGCCGTCACTTTCACGCTCTCGATAACCCCCGACCTATGAGCACCGATCTCAATCTCTTCTCCACTCGGCTCAACCAATCCTGCCGCTCCGATGTAACCATGCAGTGCTGCGCCCCCGGCCCCGCCGTGCGTTCCCGGTTGGACGGGAGGGGAAATCACGGGCGTGTTCTCGGCCGGATGCGGCTGTGTGCGACTGATCGAAATCGCAGCTCCCGCAGCGGCGATGATCGCGACCAGCGGCAGCCCGAAGATCAGAAATTTGGAACGCCGGGCCATCAGTGGGCCTCCACAAAGGGGGGAAGGTCGATCCCCGTGATCCGTCCATCCGACATGCGCACGATGCGGTCGGCGAAATGAAAAATGCGGTTGTCATGCGTCACGACGATCACCGCGCGGTCGGAGGCCAGTGC
>JAEYYQ010000289.1 GCA_023428365.1 Pseudomonadota bacterium
CATCGGGGAACGCCGTCCCCGTCTTGAGATAATGCTCGGCGCCCGCCGGATACTCGACGAACGACAGCGCATTCGAGACTGAGCTTGCTTTGAGAACGTCGAGTGCGGACTGACAAACCTCCGGGCCAATACCATCCCCGTGGACAACCGCGATCTCGTAGGTTTTCATCATTCCTCGCCCGGCGCTTCTTTCAATTTTTGATGTCGGCGGAGACAACTCCACACACTCGGCATTACCATAAGAGTCCAAATTACATATATCAATAAATATATTTGAGAGCACACAAGAGATCTAAAGGCTGACAAGATTGAACCGCTCGACGATGCCGACCAGCGCGTCCTCGCCGCGCTGACGCTGCTCGAAATGCAAGTCCGCGGCGTCGCGAACATTTCCTTTCAGGATCGCCTTGACGAGCACCGTATGGTTCGCCGTCGAGCGCGCGCGATATTTATCATCCTGCAGACGCACGGCGACCATGTGAGCCCGTTTTGCGAGGTCACGCAGATGACAGCCAACGGTGTATAATTTGCTATTTCCCGACAAGCGCATCAGCTCGCGATGGAAGAGTTCATCGGCCTCCCCCCACTGATCGATCTGGCTCGCCGATAGCAGCCGGTTCATATCGGCTGTGGCCTCGAACAAGCTGCGCAAGTCCTCACGTGAGGGCCGCTTCTTTGCCAGCAGCCCAACGGCCACGACCTCCATTCCGGAGATAACCTGGTATATCTCCCGCATGTCACCAGCCGACAACGGCAGCACCCGAATGCCCTTGCCGCGCCCGATCTCGACATAACCTTCCGACTGCAGTCGCAGCAGTGCCTCGCGAACAGGCGTGCGGCTCATATTCAGGCGCTTTGCGGCCTCCGCCTCGTCGATCAGTGCACCTGGCGCAACTTCCGCATTTTGAACCCAGGATTTGATCGCGTCGTAGGCTGCATCCGATGCGCGTGCCATCATTGCTCCGTCCGCAGTGTTTCGGCTGAACTTCACCCTGTTCGTACCGGGAAGCAACCAGACTTCGCGACTGATGCTTTGATGGAGTCGTATGCTGAACACCGCGGGCCGGGAAGATGCGGCATGCATAGCAGCTCCGGAAGCCGTCCCTGGACATCTGCGCGGCTGACAACTGTGTAGGGTTCTGGCACGATGATGCCAAATTGTCGCAGCGCACCGGAGGCGACGCAACCTAGCGGCTCGGATTGACGGCTCGACACTGGCCTAATCCTTGCCCCTTCCCCTGGCCGATCGCCGCCCGCTTGAAATGATTACGTCAAACAGTCTCGGACACGCTGCTATTTCTTGCAGACGGCGAGGGTCGTCGCTATAAGGCGGGGTCTCCGGGGCACGTCCCTGGAGTCGACGGGCACATCCCGTCTACGGTCGGGCGGAGCGTAGCGCAGCCTGGTAGCGCACTTGCTTCGGGAGCAAGGGGTCGGGAGTTCGAATCTCCCCGCTCCGACCAACACTTAAGCCTTACAAGAGAACTCCGCGAACCGATTGGTGCTCTGCGGACGCACGCGTCCGGCCGCAGCGCTCGAAATAAGAGGTGTCTCATGTGGCCCGACCGCAGACTGCTTGTGTTGTTCCAGATTGAGCACCCGATCCTGTTGGCACCGATGGCGGGCCCGAGCACGACTGAGCTGGCCGTCGCGGTTGCGGAAGCCGGAGGTCTTGGGTCCTTCGCATGTGCGACGTCAAGCGCTGCCCAGATCCGCGCGGCGCTCGGCGTCATTCGCCAGCGCACTTCAAAGCCCATCAATCTGAACTTCTTCACACACACGATGCCGACGCCCGACGTCGATCGCGAGGTGCGCTGGCGTGCGCGGCTGCAGCCCTACTACACGGAGTTCGGCCTCGATCCCGACGACGTGCCAAGCAGCAGCCGCGCGCCGTTCGACGACGAGTCGTGCACCATCGTGGAGGAGTTCAAGCCGGAGGTGGTGAGCTTTCATTTCGGCCTGCCGGAGGATCGGCTGCTGCAACGGGTGAAGTCGACGAACTGCAAAGTGATCGCCTCGGCGACGACCGTGCGCGAGGCCAAATGGCTCGCGGAACGTGGCTGCGACGCGATCATCGCGCAAGGAAACGAGGCGGGCGGACATCGCGGTATGTTCCTGACTGAGGACGTCGCGACCCAGGCTGGCACGTTCGCGCTGGTCCCGCAGGTGGTCGATGCCGTCTCGGTTCCGGTCATTGCCGCTGGCGGCATCACCGACGCGCGCGGCATCGCGGCGGCCTTCGCGCTCGGCGCCAGCGGCGCGCAGGTCGGCAGCGCCTATCTGTTCTGCCCCGAGGCACAGGTCTCACCGTTGCACCGGAAAGCATTGAAGTCCGCCACCGACGACAGCACGGCTTTGACCAACCTCTTCACGGGACGACCGGCGCGCGGAATCATCAACCGCGTGATGCGGGAGGTCGGGCCAATCTCGGGAGAGACACCCGCATTCCCATTGGCCGGCGGGGCGCTTGCCCCCCTGAAGGCGGCCGCCGAAGCTCAGGGATCGAGCGACTTCTCATCCTTGTGGTCCGGACAGGCAGCCTCGCTCGGCCGGGAAATGCCGGCGGGCGAGCTGACGCAGCGGCTTGCCGAGGAGGCGCTAGCCAGGCTGAAAAGTCTGGCTTAACAGCCTGCCAACCACGTTGAGAGATCATCCGCATTCCTAAATGCGTGACTGTTGGGAGTGGACGCCCGGCAACACGGCGTTAGGCAAACTCACCCACCTCGGTGGGAATCCGCTTCTCCGTGAACTACTCGTTGCAACGGCGAGTTAGGTCTTTCCGAGGCGGATCAAACGGTTCATGGTCCTTGCATATAAGACAGTCAGCGACGCGGCGCCTGTTTACGATGCGGTCGTCATCGGCTCGGGCTACGGCGGTGGCGTGTCGGCGTCTCGTCTGGCGCGCATGGGACTGCGCGTGGCGGTTCTCGAACAAGGGCGGCTGTGGCGGCCGGGTGATTTTCCGACCACCAACAAAGCGCGGCGCAAGACAACACGGTTAACGGGTCGCGCTCCGAAGCTGGGCGATCCCACAGGTCTCTATTACCTCTCCGTCGGGAAGGGATTGACGGTGTTCGGGGCATCCGGTCTCGGCGGCGGATCGCTGATCAATGCCGGCGTCGTACTGCGACCCAACCCTGACAGGTTGCGCAAGGCTGGTTGGCCGGTCTCCGTGATCGACGACGGTCTCCTGCAGGAGGGACTGTCGCGGGCAGAGACAATGCTCGGCGTCGGCCCGGCACCTGATCCGGACCGCTTCGCCAAATTTCCCGGCATGCGAAAGCTGGCAGAAGCGAAGGGGTGCTCGGTACAGGCCCCGCCGATGACGATCTCTCATCGTCCCGGGTTGAACGTTTCAGGTGTCATGCAGTACGGCTGCCGCTATTGCGGCGACTGCTGGTCGGGTTGCAACGTCGGCGCCAAAAACACCGTTGGGATCACGTATATCGCCGATGCGGTCGATCATGGCGCCTCGGTATTCTGCGAGAGCCGCGCTGAATCGATCTCCAAGACCGAAAACGGATGGGAGGTCATGGCGCGGGATCTGTCCCGTGCAAACGAAACCCGGCGCATCGAGGCGGGCATTGTCGTACTCGCCGCTGGCACGATGGGGACAAACGAGTTGCTCATGCGCGCGCAGCAGCGCGGCCTCAAGCTCTCGGACAAACTGGGCGAGAAATTTTCCGCGAACGGTGATGACCTCGTCATCGCAAGCAATCTCGACACCCCAGTCAATGCCATCGCGACGGGCTTTCCGTCTCAGGCGCCACGCGGCAGCGCACTGGTCGGCCCGCACAGCATGGCACTGATCGATCTTGGCGATGAGGATGGCCCGGTCTGGGTTCACGACGGCACCATGCTCAGCATGATGGCTGCACTCGCGCCGCTGAACGACTTTCTGCAATTGAACTTTCGCAGCGCTTTCCGGCTGATCAAACAAGGGATCTACGGCGAGGACATGAGCCGGACGCAGTTGCTCTACGTCGTTGCCCACGATGATGCGAGCGGCCGCCTGCGGTTGCAAAACGATCATGTCATGGTGGACTGGCCCGGCTACAGCAACGCTCCTGAGCGTGTGCGCGCGGAGCAGAAGGTCAAGGCCATGATCGAAAGCGCGGGCGGTGAATTCAACGAGAATCCGTTTGCCATGAAGGCATTCGGCGGCAATCGGATCATTGCCCACCCGCTTGGGGGATGCGCAATGGGGGAAACGTCGAACGACGGCGTTGTCGCCCACGGCGGACGGGTGTTCGATCCGTCCAAGGGACCAACGGGCCTCCACGATGGGCTGTATGTGTGTGACGGGGCAGCAATCCCTTCGGCAATCGGCGTCAGCCCGCTCCTGACGATTACAGCCCTTGCGGAACGCGCGATGATTTTGGCGGGGAGGCAGCTTCAAAGAAGGCTTGATATCGGCGCAACACCCCCTCGCCCTATGCGGGATGCGGCGATGGAGTTTGCAGTCTCGGGCGAACAAATACCCACGCCGAGATTGACTGTGGCTAGCGCGAAAACCTGACAGGCACCGTCAGCACAACAGATCCACCGCCGATATTCGCAGGTGGGGCCGGCAACGGGCTGGCGCGGCGCGCGAGAGCCACCGCTTCCTGATCGAGGATCGAGCTGCCCGACGAGCGGATCAGACGTGCCGACAGAACGCGGCCTGACCGATCGATCGTGAAAGCTACGGAAGATGTCCCACCACCACTACCAGGATAGCGCTTGTGACGGTTGAGATGCGCCATTACGGAACCACGCCACGTCGAAATCGACATCGTGGCGCCTACTCCCGCTGTCGGAGCTGCATTGGTGTTCGCGCGTTTCGCCTCTACCGGCTTTGGCGCTGACGCAGACTTTGCGACCGAACTCTGTTTCGGCTTCGGCTTTTTCTTGAGTTCAGGCTTTTTCTCTTCCTCCTCCGGCTTCTTCTCAATGACCTCCGGCGGCGGAGGTGGGGACGGTGCATCTAGGACAGCCTCGGCGGCAGCAATCTGCGGAAGCTCCGGCGTTTCCGTCTCGACGTCCCGTTCAACAGGTTCCGGAGGCGGATCAGGTAGCGGTTCACTTTTCGCGACTTCGACCTCAGGCTGGGGCGGCTCCTCTTCGACCGGCTCCTCCTTGGCGTCGTTCGGCGTGCTCTGATCCGACATCTCTTGCTGAATGCCGACGGCGACTTCCTGCGGCGGCGTCTCGGGCGCAACGGGCAACGGCGCCAGTTCGATCATAACCGCAGCAGGCGGTTCGCCGGCCTTTTCCTCGGGCTCAGGCCAATACGCAATCGCAAGCGCAACGCCGCCATGAGCGAGCACGACGAACACCGCCGCCAGCCCCCAACGCAAAAGCAGCTGGCGCAGCGTTTCGACATCGCCAGTGGTTCCGCCTGGCGTCATGACACCTCTGGATTTATTGAAGTGAGCAAGCCCAGCATCCCCCTGATCTCCACATGCTCACATCAGGTTTGAGATGGTGCGCGCACGTACGACGGCGCGTTGCGCACGCTGGCTGGCTACTGATCCGGCACTGAGAGCCCCGATCTTGGCTGGCTGCGCGACTCGTGCCCCGTAGGGCAGCGCGGCTGGTAAAAGCCGACGCTATACAGTGCCAGATTTCGACGGCAGCGGCATGAGAGCCTCAACGAGCTCCCTGACGCGCACGAACGCTGCAGTTCCCCCCGCGATCACCCGCTGTTCCTCATCATCTGAAAGCTGTGAGGCATCGAGAGCCGCGGTGAAGGTCCTCCAATGCAGACCTCGGCCTTCCGGCGCCCCCGCGAGATGACGCGCGCCAAAACTCTCTGACAGATCGAGTTTAGCCGCTTCCTTGAGCAGGAATGCCGCGCCGAGGTTTGATCCTTCAGCCACATAAAGCCAGCCCAGCGCCGTCGGGACATCGATCTTGCCAGCAAAGGCAGGAGGCGCATTGGGTACGGGTACGTCTCGCCCAAGATCCTGCAGATCGTTGACGATCAGAGGCAGTCGACGACGCCCCGCCAAATCGGGCAGCAGCCCGTCCAGCTCGGCATTCTCATAGAGCGCATCGATGTCGCGATGGAACTGATGCTGGACCTGCACGAACAACGCGTAGCGGTCGCGGCTCGCAAACGGTGCAGCCGCCATGATCCGCTGATCCAGACGCTCATGCGCCTCAGTCGTCGCTGCCTTGAGACGTTTCGCCCGCCCCGGCATCTCAGCTATCACGTTCATTCTTTTCGATACCCCACACCCAAATGCCAGCCGGCTTTAGCGGCCGCACACGTCGCTCGCATATATATAGACGTTTGAGACCGGTCGAATTCACACCTCTTACGGAGATATTTTTTGCTGGTGTGGCCACGACGCGACGGGAAGCGCCCGATCAGCACTCCTCAGTCGCAACCCTCCCCATCGTCAGCAATTCGAGCCGTGGCCAGAGCGTGAGAGGCAGTCTACGATCAAAAACATGACTCTCATAGTATTGTTTACCCGATCCGACAACTGTGTTTCCTCCTCCTTCCTGTCGTCAGCCCGGAACAAAACGCGGTCCCCGGAAGCGTCGAACCGGTCGTCCTCGCTCAACCTGGTCGTGACCTGACTGGATGTTCTCCCGATCCGTGATCGCCGATAGATCACCATGCAATTTGAGCAATGCAGCAAGACGCTCCAGGGCAATCGCCTTGTTGCGGTGCTGCGACCGCCCGTCACGCGCGATGACTGACAGACCCGTTGGGACGTGCACCGCCCGCACGGCGCTCTCAGTTCGGTTCTGATGCTGGCCACCAGGTCCGCCAGCACGGAAGGTATCGAACCGCACGTCGGCTGGATTGAGATGATCAGGCCGCGCGATCGGCGCATTCAGTTTCAAGACGCCGATGTACCAGTTCTTGCGCTTGTGATGCGGGCGCACCGGGCTTTGCGCAACCCACAGGATCGAGCCCGTCCAGGACGACGCGAACTCCGGCGCCCCCGATCCATCAACAATGGCAACGGCCGAGGCCGGACCGTGGCCATCCGGATCAGGACCGGCAGCAACGTCGAGATCGAGACCAGCCGCCTCGGCATCGCGCTCCAGAATTGCGAGAACTCTGGACAACGCGATCCGGCATTCCACCGGACCGCGTCCGCTCGTCAAAAGAAGACGGATCATCGGCGATCCTCCTTCTCGCGACGCTGCGCCTTTGCAGCACCGCCTGCCGTCTTGAACGTCACCAGCGGACGGAACGTCGCCACGACGCGGACGAGACCGAAATCGACGAGGTCCGCGATGACCCTATCGATGTTCTTGTAGGCGTCCGGCGCTTCCTCAACGAGAAGGTCGCGATCCTCACAGACCACCACCCCGCCGAACGGATTGCGGGCAAGGCGTGCACGATCCGCCTTTCCCGTGCGCAGACGGCCGTGCATGGAGGCGCGGTCGAACTTGCGACCTGCCCCATGTGCCAAGGACGCCAAAGTCTCCGGTCGATCCGCAGCGAGCGGTGCAACCAGATACGAGAGCGTGCCGCGCGATCCGGGGACCGGCACCAGCGCACGGTCGGCCGGCGCAGTGCCCTTACGATGCAGAACGCCCGCTTTGCCGACCTCCACCATGTTATGACTGAGATCGGCAATCCGACGATAGTCGGCGCGGACGGCGGCAGCAGCCCGTTCGGCGATCACTTGACGATTCAGCGATGCCCATCGCACAGCAGCGTCGTGGGCCGTGAGATAATCTCGCCCCGCGTCCGTGTGCGATGCGAGCGCCCGAGCACCCTGCGCCAGTTGCCTCTGGAGGATCGCATAGCCAAGCCCGCGCGATCCGGAGTGCACCAGAATGAACGCGCAATCGCGGTCGATCCCGGCTTCAGCCGCGAGTTCCGGTGCAACGATCTCCTCGATCGCCTGGAGTTCGCAGAAGTGATTGCCACCACCAATGCTGCCCAGCGCGACGTCATGAGGCGTCGACGCAAGACCATGCTGGTCTAGACGACGAACGACGTCTCCATCCCAAGGCGTACCGAGCACGCGCAGGCGCTCCGCCGCCTTGTCGGCCCGCACCTTTCGAGCCGCGACGTCGAGCTGAAACAGCCCCATGCCGCATCCGATGTCGGATCCGACGAACGGCGG
>JAEYYQ010000371.1 GCA_023428365.1 Pseudomonadota bacterium
TTCGGGCTCATGGAAGGCTGCCAGCCGCGTCTCAACAGCCGTCCGCCGAGAGTTTCGGGATGCCCGGAGTACCAGGCCCAGGCCGCGAGGTAGGGCAGGGCAGGGTCGGCGACGATGGAATTGTGAAGGCGATCGTGCTTGGCGACCCATAATGCGAAGTCGCTATGGCAGCTACGATAGGCGTGGAGAACGCGCTCAAGCCATTTGCCGGCGTTGGCTGGCGCTTCCGGCAGCAGGTTGACGATGCGTGTCGCGAAGGAGGGATCTTCGGGAAGTTCGGCAAGGCGCTGGGTGAAGGCTTGCGGCGGCAGCTTGCGCGTCCACCAGGGCAGGCCGAGGGCGTCGGCGGCTTCCCGCAGCGGGGAGCCGGTGGCGACGTGCGCTGCTGCGGCCCGGCGCGCTTCAACGGTGCCGTACCCTGTTGCCAGGGCAAACAAAAGTCCGGGAAAGCTGTCGGCGAGATCCTCGAAGCAAGAAGCGCGCTTGGCGATGTCGGCCACGTGCCGGCGGAACGGCGAATGAAACGATTGAACGCGCTGGCTGCGCCTGTCCTCGACGTCAGGCTCGAGGATGGCCATGCCGTGCAGTGGCTGCCGGCCGAGTGTGGAACGCTTGCGATACATGGACCCCTACCTCCCGCAAGCACTTACTAACCGGCCAAAATGGCGGAAAGGCGGGAGAAAACGTGCTGCTGCTGGCAGCTTTGCGGCTCTATGATGATTGGTTACGGCAAATGCTGGGCAGGCGCCCGATGCCAGTTCTGAACTCTCAAAAATTACTGCAGCGCTGCAAGGGCCTGAGTGAACCCCGCCAGCGAGATTGGAATGCCAATGCCCGCCTCCTCTGTTTGAAAAATAATGAAAATTGCTGTCTTGCCGGTCTTGAGAAGCTCGATCAGCTTCTCTTCCGCGACTACCTGGGCATAGCAGGCGAAAGCATGACACCGCAGGAACGGCGCGTGACCGACATCCTTGTCGTCGATCTTCAGGCCAAGCCCCGGCGGCAGCAGAACGCCAACCGGTGCGAACACGCGCAACACCTGCGTGCCGTTCGAAAATTTCTGGAAGTAGACGGTGAGGCCGACGTTGTTGCGGTCCTCCGCGGTGACGCTCTGGACCAGGGCGCAGGTCTCGGATTTTGCGCCGGGTGGCGGCGGTTTGCACACGACCTGCCAGTCGCCGTGTTGAGCCTTGACGGTTCCGTCGGGTGTTGGCTGCGCGAACGCCGGGGTCGAAGCTGCGACGGCACCCAGCAGGCCTGTCACCATGAGCCCGACGATGACGCTCGCAAAAAAGCGGATGCGAATCGCGACTTCCAATTTCACTCGCACCCCTCCCTCGCCGCCGCGAATCTGCGGCTGGCCCAATTGCTGTGCATCGACACGGACAATCCGGCCCCTCTCGCCGAGGATTGAGGCCGAAGTGGGACCGCTCATGCCACGCCGAACTGCCGGCTCCACGGTGGCTAACCCCTCCGTTCTCCACCCTCACGCGTGGAAATGCCGCATAACGGGCGCTTGAGACAATAGCGACCCTTGTGTTCTGTCACGACCTCGCTAGGTTTGCGGCCACAATCAGGCCGAGTAGGGATTCCGCGCACGGCGGCAGCGGGGGGTGGGAGCCATAATAATGGGCAACAGGAGCCGGGGTTTGAGAGCGCTTATTGCGATGTTCGTCATCGCCTTTCTCGCAATTCCTTCAGCCGTCTTGGCTGGAACGGGGCAGCCTTCGCCAGGGCAGTTGGGGATGCAGGGCGCGGTGACGGAGGTCGCCGAGAGTATCCATCACTTCCATGACCTCGTGAACGTCATCATCATTGCGATCGCGGTATTCGTCGGTCTGCTGATGCTGTACGTCGTGTACCGGTTCAGCGAGAAATCGAATCCGACCCCGTCGCGCACCACGCATCACACGATGCTGGAAGTCGCCTGGACCGTGATTCCGATCATCATCCTCGTCGTTATCGCGATCCCGTCGTTCAAGCTGCTCTATCTGCAGTACAGCTATCCCAAGCCGGACGTGACTATTAAGGCGGTCGGCAACACGTGGTTCTGGGAACATGAGTACCCCGACCTAGAAGGCGTTCGGGTGACCTCCAACGTCGTGCGCGACGAAGATGTGCTGCGCGCTCACCTGGGCAAGGAAGAATACGACAAGCGGTACGGCGAACTCACGGGTACGGAGCTGACGAAGCGCCTCTACGTCGACTCAGCGCCGCTGTGGGAAAAATCCGGACAGCCGCGGCTGCTGTCGGTCGACAATGAGATCGCAGTGCCGGTGAACAAGGTTGTCCACGTCCTCGTGACCGCGAATGACGTGATCCACAACTGGACCATCCCGTCCTTCGGTTCGAAGGTCGACGCGGTTCCAGGGCGTGTCACTGCGACATGGTTCAGGGCGACCCAAACGGGCGTATACTATGGACAGTGCTCGGAGCTGTGCGGCAAGGATCACGCGTTCATGCCGATCGCGGTTCGTGTTGTCAGCGAGCAGGCATTCAATGAGTGGGTCGCTGCGGCGAAGGCGCGTGACTGGGATCGCGCCCGCAACATTCTGCGGGCCGCGACGGAGACACCTGCGAAGGTCGCTGAAGTCGGTTCCGAACGGAGATAGCCTTGCGACGGTGCGACCGCACGCAAGTATCAGGATAGCGGGGGAAGAAGGTGACTGCACATGGGTAGCACGGCTGACGCAGCGCACGCTCACGACGATCATACGCCGACAGGGCTGAAGCGCTGGCTGTTCTCTACGAACCACAAGGACATCGGCACGATGTACCTCATCTTCGCCATGATGGCGGGTGTGGTCGGTGGTGCGTTGTCGGTCGCCATGCGCATGGAACTGCAGGAGCCTGGCCTGCAGTACTTCTCCAACCCGCATATGTTCAACGTGTTCGTTACGGGACACGGCCTCATCATGGTGTTCTTCATGGTGATGCCGGCGATGATCGGCGGCTACGGCAACTGGTTCGTGCCGCTGATGATCGGTGCGCCGGACATGGCGTTCCCGCGTATGAACAACATTTCGTTCTGGCTCCTGCCCGTCGCGTTCATCCTGCTCATCATCTCGATGTTCGTTGAAGGCCCACCGGGGTCGCCTGGTGCCGGTACTGGCTGGACCGTCTATGCGCCGCTTTCGACGACCGGCCATCCCGGACCGTCCGTCGACTTCGGCATCCTGGCTCTGCACATTGCCGGCGCCTCGTCGATCCTCGGCGCTATCAACTTCATCACCACCATCTTCAATATGCGCGCGCCGGGCATGACCCTGCATAAGATGCCGCTGTTCGCATGGGCGGTGCTGATCACGGCGTTCCTGCTGCTGCTGTCGCTGCCGGTTCTGGCTGGCGCCATCACCATGCTGCTGACGGACCGGAACTTCGGGACGACGTTCTTCACCCCGTCAGGCGGTGGCGATCCGGTCCTGTACCAGCATTTGTTCTGGTTCTTCGGACACCCCGAGGTCTACATCCTCATCCTGCCGGGCTTCGGCATGATCAGCCACATCATATCGACCTTCTCGCGCAAGCCGGTGTTCGGGTACCTGGGCATGGCCTACGCCATGGTCGCGGTCGGGTTGGTCGGCTTCGTCGTGTGGGCGCACCACATGTACACGTCCGGCATGAGCGTCGACGCGCAGGCTTACTTCGTGTTCGCCACCATGGTGATCGCGGTGCCGACGGGCGTGAAGGTGTTCTCCTGGATCGCCACCATGTGGGGCGGTTCGATCTCCTTCCGCACGCCGATGCTGTGGGCGCTTGGCTTCATCTTCCTGTTCACGGTCGGTGGCGTGACGGGTGTGATGCTGGCTAACGCCGGTGTCGACCGCGCACTGCATGACACCTACTATGTCGTGGCGCACTTCCACTACGTGCTGTCGCTGGGTGCGGTGTTCGCAATCTTCGCGGGCTGGTATTACTGGTTCCCGAAGATGAGCGGCTACATGTACTCCGAGTTCTGGGGCAAGCTGCACTTCTGGCTGACCTTCATTGGCGCCAACATTCTGTTCTTCCCGCAGCACTTCCTGGGCCTTGCCGGCATGCCGCGCCGTTACGCCGACTATCCGGATGCGTTCGCATACTGGAATTACGTGTCGTCGGTCGGCTCGTACATCACGGCGCTGGGAACGATCGTGTTCTTCATCGGTGTGGTGATTGCGTTCGCCCGGAAGCAGCGGACGGTCGACAATCCGTGGGGCGCGGGAGCGACGACGTTGGAGTGGACACTGTCTTCTCCGCCGCCATTCCACAGTTTCGAGACGCTGCCGCACATCAAGGCGACTGACCATCATTGAGTGTGCGCGGCGCCACAGCGCCGCGGCGAACCGACCAGTTCGCCTCGGCTGCGGTGGGGTAGTTACGAAGAATACGGTCGACAGGCATCGAGCCAATGGCAGAAAAAAGCATTGAGGCCGAGACCCAGATCCTGACCGCCTCCGCGGGAGGGGAAGTCGGCGATTTCTGGGCGCTGATGAAACCGCGGGTGATGTCACTCGTGGTGTTCACCGGTCTCGTCGGGATGATGGCCGCGCCGGGGCATCTGCACCCGGTACTGGCGGGCATCGCTCTGCTTTGCATTGCCGTTGGTGCGGGGGCGTCCGGTGCACTCAACATGTGGTACGACGCGGATATCGATGCTCACATGGCACGTACGGCGGCCAGGCCGATCCCGCGTGGACGCGTGAGAGCCGACGAAGCATTGACGTTCGGGATCGTTCTGTCGGTTTTTTCCGTCCTGACGTTGGGCTTGCTCGTCAACTGGGTTGCGGGAACGCTGCTGGCGCTGACCATCGCGTTCTACGTGTTCGTCTACACGATGTGGCTGAAGCGGCGGACGCCGCAGAACATCGTCATCGGTGGTGCGGCCGGCGCTTTTCCTCCGATGATCGGCTGGGCGGCTGTGACAGGCGCGGTGAGCCTGGAAAGCATCGTGCTGTTCCTCATCATCTTCCTGTGGACGCCGCCGCATTTCTGGGCGTTGGCGCTCTATCGTTCGCGCGATTACGAACGTGTCGGTGTACCGATGCTTCCGGTCGCCGCGGGGGCTGAGGAAACGCGGCGCCAGATCCTTCTGTATAGCGTTCTGCTGGTGGCGTTTGCTGTCGTTCCAGCGTTCATCGGCCTTGGCGGCGTCACGTATCTCGCGGCGTCGGTGGCCTTGGGCGCAGTCTTCATGATGTTCGCGATGAAGGTCTATCGGGTCTCGGAAGGCCGTGAGGCAGACC
>JAEYYQ010000564.1 GCA_023428365.1 Pseudomonadota bacterium
GTTGCGCGGCCTGCCTCAGGGTATGCGGCAAGCGTATTGGCTGAGCAGGCCGAGGCGGTCGTGCCGTATCTGTCCAGGTTTCGTCCTGCGCGAATGCGGGTCACGATCGTCCCCATCGCAATCTGGCTGTGTGTTTTGTTTTACTCGTGGGCAGCCGCAGTCGTCCTCCTTTTCGCTGCGCCATTTATCCCGATCTTTATGGCGTTGATCGGTTGGCGGGCAAAGGCTGCGAGCGAGGCGCAGCTTGTTGAGCTGGGCAGCATGAACACCTTTCTGCTCGACAGACTGCGCGGCCTGGCGACGATCCGATCGATGCAGGCAATCGACGTGACGGCGCATAGATTGCGGGCTGATGCGGAAAATCTCCGCAAACGCACCATGGCGGTTTTGAGGATTGCTTTTCTTTCGTCAGCCGTTCTCGAATTCTTTGCGGCGCTCGGCGTTGCGATGGTCGCAGTCTACGTCGGCTTTCACTTGCTCGGGCAGCTTACCTTTGGAGCCTGGGGCAATACGCTTTCACTGAGCGAAGGGCTTTTCATCCTTTTATTGGCGCCGGCGTTTTTCGAGCCGCTGCGCGATCTGTCTGCTGTCTGGCATGACCGTGCGGCCGGGGAAGCCGCGCTCGATGCACTTCGCCGTCTTTCCGGGAGAGGAGCCGCGTTTCCCGGTGCGAGGAACGATGCGCCTCCATCGCGTCCGCCAGAAACGTCTCCAGTCGCTGTGCAGATTGAAAAGCTCTGTTTTCGGCATAGGCCAGAAGGGGTACTCGTATTCGACAATTTCAATCTCGATGTTGCGCCCGGCGAACACGTGGCGCTGCTCGCGCCGAGCGGCAAGGGCAAATCAACACTGCTTGCACTTCTCGCCGGACTTGCCGTTGCCGAGAGCGGACGGGTTTTCATAAATGGGCAGGCGTTCTCTGAGCAAACGGCAGCGCGAATTCGTAGCCAAATTGCCTGGATCGGTCAGCATCCGCATGTGTTTTCCGGGACGATGGCACAAAATGTAACGCTCGGCCGCGCCGACGTGTCTCCTGCCGCCGTACGCCAAGCGCTGCGTCGTGCAGGTCTCGGTGACGTCGCGGAGAGACGAGGGCCTGCTCTCGTTGGTGAAAACGGCCTCGGATTATCGGGTGGAGAAGCTTCGCGGCTGGCATTGGCGCGCGTTGCCGCCATGCCAGCGGTCGGCCTCGTTCTAGCCGATGAGCCAACGGCGCATCTCGACACCGCGACGGGGCAAAGTATTGTCGATGCCCTCATCGCGGTCTCGCGTGATCGAACACTGATCGTCGCAACTCACGATCCAGTGCTGGCCGCGCGCATGGATCGCATCGTTCAGCTGGCCCCGGCGGTGCTGGAGGATGCAGCATGACGGGCATCATGCGGCAGCTTCGCCCGATAACGGATCTGTTTCTTTCCGATAATCGCGGGATGCTTTTATCCGGTGCGTTGCTCGCCGCTGTGACGGCGCTTTGCGGAATTGCACTTCTAGGGCTTTCCGGCTGGTTCATTACGGCGACTTCGATCGCGGGACTGTCAGTTGCGACGGCGATCGTTTTCGATGTTTTTGCGCCGTCTGCGGGCATTCGATTTCTTGCGCTCGCGCGGACCGCTGCGCGCTATGGCGAGCGGCTGACAACGCACGAGGCAACGCTGCGCATTCTGGCCGCGCTACGCGAACGCCTGTTCCGTGGTTGGGCGGCGTCGGGCGCCGCGAACGATCTTATGAAGCGGCCCGCGCGACTTCTATTCCGCCTGACGCTCGATATCGATGCGCTCGACTCGCTTTATCTGCGTGTGCTCGTGCCACTCTTCGGCGCAATTTGCGTCGCGCTTGCGAGCGGCATTGCTTTTGGCCTGATGCAACCTCTACTCGGGATTGGTATCGCCGTGTTCCTGGTCATGGCCGGCATTGGAATAACATGCGGGGGTGCTCTGGCGGCGGATCGGCCGGCGCGGCGAAGGGGGCACGCTCTCGAAATATTCCGCTCACGCATTATAGATCTCATGACGGGTAAAACCGAATGGATCATGGCGGGCCAGCTCCACGATCGTGAGAAGGGCATCGCTGCGGTCGATCGCTATCTGGCTGACAACGATGACGCGTTAAATCGGATAGAAACCGGCGTTGGCGTTGGTTTCGGCATCGTCAGCGCGTTACTGCTGTCTACGATTCTGATCGCGATGGCGATGCTTGTCGAGACTGGCAGCATCAGTATGCCCGTAGCCGCGTTCGGCCTGTTAGTTGGTCTAGCGTTGCTGGAACCGTTCGCTGCTTTGCGGCGTGGTGCGATCGAGCTTGGTCGCACATTGCTTGCCGCGCGCCGCATTGCGCCGCGCCTGGCGGTTGTTGCGGCGCCTTCTACCGCGCAACCACCGGCCGAGCCCCATGCAGTTGTACTCGACAGGGTCGCGGTCAGGCATTCGGGGACGGCTACTCCCGCTCTTCAAAATGTAAGTGTGTCCATCCGTAGCGGTGAGCGCGTTGCTGTTGTCGGACCGAGCGGAGTGGGCAAGTCGACACTGCTTGCATTGCTCGCTGGGGAAATTGATGCCGAAGCGGGTCGAGTTGAATATCGGCAGGCGACGTTGCTGACACAGCGAACGGAGCTGTTTCAGGATACATTGCGCGATAATCTACGGCTCGCTGATCCGTGCGCCGATGACGTGCGTTTGCGCCAGGCGCTGGACGCGGCTGGTTTGCATCGCGACGTCGAGGCGCTGACCAAGGGTCTCAACACACGTCTCGGTGAGGGTGGTCATGGTCTTTCAGGCGGACAGGCGCGCAGGTTGGCACTGGCGCGCCTGTTTCTCCGTGATACGCCGGTTTGGCTTCTCGACGAGCCGACCGAAGGGCTCGACGGCGCGACGGCGCGAGACGTCCTCGCCCGGCTCGATGGAGCTGCTGCTCGTCGTACAATCGTTACTGCAACGCATATCCGGCGCGAGGCTGAATCGGCCGACCGCCTAATTGTCATGAAGCGTGGAACTGTGACCGCCATTATCGGGCGTGACGAGCCGGGCTTCGAAACGGCGCTAGCGTCGCTGCGGCCGGACTGAGGATGTGTTCGTATCAGGCGCGACGTTGATCTAATCGCGCTTCAAGAGAGGAGACCGGTTTAGAGGCCGGATAGGTTGAATGGAACTCGACGTCGTAGATCTCTCTCGATTGCAATTTGCGATCACCGCGCTCTACCATTTTCTATTCGTCCCACTGACGCTCGGTCTCTCGGTGCTGCTGGCCATCATGGAAACGGTCTACGTCATGACCGGTCGCGTGATCTGGCGACAGATGACGAAATTCTGGGGCACGCTATTTGGCATCAATTTCGTGCTCGGCGTCGCGACCGGCATCGTGATGGAATTCCAGTTCGGCATGAACTGGAGCTATTACAGCCATTACGTCGGCGACATCTTCGGGGCGCCGCTCGCCATCGAAGGCTTGATGGCGTTCTTCCTGGAAGCCACGTTCGTCGGCTTGTTCTTTTTTGGATGGGACAAACTATCGAAGGTCGGCCACCTGATGGCGACCTGGGCCGTCGCAATCGGTTCCAATTTCTCGGCGCTGTGGATTCTGATCGCCAACGGGTGGGTGCAGAATCCGGTCGGTTCGGCTTTCAATCCGGAAACCATGCGCATGGAGGTGACGGACTTTTACGCGGTCCTGTTCAATCCTGTCGCGCAGGCCCAGTTCGTGCACACGGTTTCAGCCGGTTATGTCACCGCGTCGATTTTTGTGCTCGGTGTTTCGGCCTGGTATCTCCTGAAGGGACGGCATGAACAGCTGGCAAAGCGCTCGATGACGGTGGCCGCGTCCTTCGGGTTGGCATCATCCCTGTCTGTCGTCGTTCTCGGAGATGAAAGTGGTTATCTCTCGACCGAGCATCAGAAGATGAAGCTCGCTGCGATCGAGGCCATGTGGGAAACCGAGCCGGCGCCAGCGGCCTTTACCATCATCGGATTTCCCGATCAGGAATCGCGGGAGACGCATTTCGCGGTGCGTATTCCATGGGTGATGGGCCTGATCGGAACACGTTCGCTATCTACGCAAATCCCGGGAATCGAGGAACTCGTCCAGCATGCCGAGACGCGCATCAGGAATGGTATCGTTGCTTTTGATGCGCTTCAGGAGATTCGCGCTGCGGGAAGCACCAGCAAGATCACGCCGGAAATCCGTCAGGCTTTCGAAGATAATGGCCGGGATCTGGGTTATGCGCTTCTCCTGAAACGTCATGTCGACGATCCGCGTCAGGCGACACCAGAACAGATTCAGCGTGCAGCCTGGGACACCGTTCCCAATGTCCCGACACTGTTCTGGACGTTCCGGATCATGGTTGGCCTGGGCTTCTTCTTCATCGCGCTGACATCGGTGTTCTTCTATCTCTCGGCGCGGCGCAGGCTCGACCACTATCCCTGGCTTCTCCGCGTTGCAGTGTTCGCGATACCGCTGCCGTGGATTGCGGCCGAGTGCGGCTGGATCGTCGCTGAGTTTGGTCGTCAGCCATGGGTTATCGAGGGCGTCCTGCCGACAGCTGCCGCTGTTTCCGATCTCGGTGCGCTGACAGTTTTGCTGACTATCTGCAGTTTCGTTGCGATTTACACCGTACTCATCATTATCGAGATGACATTGATGCTCCGAGCAATCCGCACCGGGCCCGAGCCCGATGAAGAGCCGGAAGCCGAGCTCGTCCCAACCGCCCTCGCGCCTGCGGAGTAAGCACAATGGTTCTGCATGAACTCATCGACTACGACACTCTTCGCGTTATCTGGTGGTTGTTGCTCGGCGTGTTGCTGATCGGCTTTGCTGTGATGGATGGCTTCGATCTTGGCACCGCAACGCTTCTGCCGTTCGTTGCGAAAACAGATGTGGAGCGTCGTGTTGTCATCAACGCTGTCGGCCCGGTATGGGAGGGCAATCAGGTCTGGTTGATCGTCGGAGGCGGAGCGATCTTTGCGGCCTGGCCACCACTCTACGCGGTTTCGTTTTCGGGCTTTTACTTGGCGATGTTTGCCATCCTGGCTGCGCTCATCCTTCGTCCGGTGGCATTCAAATACCGTTCGAAGCGTGACAGTCAGACGTGGCGCAACCGATGGGATTGGGCGCTCTTTATTGGCGGCTTCGTGCCCGCGCTTATTCTCGGCGTGGCAGTTGGCAATGTCCTTCAAGGGGTTCCATTCCGATTGAATTCGGATCTGCGGATATTCTACGAGGGCACGACGCTATTCGAGCTGCTCAATCCGTTTGCTTTAATGTGCGGGCTTTTGTCGGTTTCGATGCTGGTCATGCACGGAGGGGCGTGGATTATCCTGAAGGCTGAGGGTCCGGTTGCCGATCGTGCGCGCGGGTTCGCAAAGATCGCTGCTATTGCGACGATTGTGCTGTTCGCGCTTGGCGGTCTATGGGTCGGGCTTGGTATCGACGGTTTTCGGATAACCAGCGAAATCGCGGCACACGGCGCGTCAAATCCACATGCGAAGACCGTTGAAAAAGTAACGGGCGTTTGGTTTCACAATTATGCGGCTTATCCGTGGATGCTGATCGCTCCGTTGCTGGGATTTCTCGGTGCGATCGGTGGCTTCCTGTTGCTGCGCGCGCGACGCGAAGTTTTGACGATGCTCTCCACGGCCACGTCGATCTTTGGCATCATCGCGACGGTGGGACTGTCGATGTTTCCCTTCATTCTGCCGTCATCGATTGATGCACGATCGAGTCTCACGGTCTGGGATGCCTCGTCGAGCCATCTCACACTGTTCATCATGCTCGTGGTGACAGCGTTCTTCTTGCCGCTCATCGTCGCCTACACGACTTGGGTCTATCGCGTCCTGT
>JAEYYQ010000475.1 GCA_023428365.1 Pseudomonadota bacterium
ACGATCAGCCACGCGGTCGCCAATCCGGAAGGCAGCGTGTCCATCGCGGTCGTCGGCAAGTACACGGAACTGAAGGATGCCTACAAATCGCTGATCGAGGCGCTGTTCCACGGCGGTATCGCCAACCGCGTCAAGGTCAACATCGATTGGATCGAAAGCGAGACGTTCGAGCGCGAGGACGCTGCGCCGTTCCTGGAGCACGTGCACGGCATTCTGGTGCCGGGCGGCTTTGGCGAGCGCGGTTCTGAGGGGAAAATTCAGGCCGCCCGTTTTGCGCGTGAGCGGAAGGTGCCCTACTTCGGCATCTGCTTTGGCATGCAGATGGCCTGCATCGAAGCGGCGCGGAACCTCGCCGGCATCGAGAATGCCAGCTCTACCGAGTTCGGCGAGACGAAGGAACCTGTCGTCGGTATGATGACGGAGTGGATGCGCGGCGAGCAGCTGGAAAAGCGCATTTCCGGCGGCGACCTCGGCGGCACCATGCGGCTCGGAGCCTATGAGGCTTCGCTCGGCGGCAATACCAAGATCGCGGCGATCTACGGCGACACGACGATTTCGGAGCGCCATCGCCATCGCTACGAGGTGAACACCAAATATCGCGAGGCGCTGGAGCAATCCGGGCTGCTGTTCTCGGGTATGTCACCGGACGGGCTGCTACCGGAAACAATCGAGTACCCGGATCACCCGTGGTTTATCGGCGTGCAATTCCATCCCGAATTGAAGTCGCGGCCGTTCGAACCTCATCCGCTGTTTGCGAGCTTTATCGCGGCGGCCGTGGAGCAATCGCGACTGGTTTAAACGCCAGAGCGCTGTTGTGCAGTTGTTGCGATTCGGGCACAGGCATCGCGAAAGATGGTGCCCTAGACTTCACGGAAACTTGTTTTCCACAATTTCGTCACGCTAGGTTCCGCGACCTGTGGAAAAGCTGTGGATTACGCGCAGCTGCTCGTCGAGGCCAGCGAGCATCACAGTCCCAGGCACATGAAGCGTGAGGCTGCTGCATGTGCCTGGGAAGCCCGACCAATTAGCCGATCGACGATCCGTGGCGGATCAGGTCGGCGCGGGATCGAGGGACGATCCTATCGGACCGGCGCACGGGGGTGTCAGCCGGTTCAAGTCGGGGGGAAAGGCCGAGCGGCGTCAGGTCCGTCCAAAGACCTTGCGCAGCTCGGCCTTGGCGTTTTCCAGCACCTTCCGCTGTTTCTCGCCGAGGTGGCTTCCCGCCCGATTGACGTAAAACGTCAACATCGACATCGCCGACTGATAGGGCGTGCCTTTGCGGCGAGTGCTGGCCTCGGCGGAATGCTTGAGTGATTGCGCGATGGCTTTTGGATCTGATTTCGCGAAAACATCGGCCTCAAGATCGAGCGCGTCGCTGTGACGGGTGACGTTCTGAGACCACTTGCGCGGCGCGTGCCCTGACGGTTGTTCCGATTTCGTCGATGTCCTGGGCGATGCCGGCTTCGCTTTGTCCTTCTCTGTCATGGCAGAACCTCGTGGGTTGCCGTCCATGCCGATGAACCGGGCGCCCACCCGATCGTTCCGCATCAATTTGCGGCTCCACAGACCTGCCGTGCCGTGCCATGGTCCTCGCGCACTGAAGCACGCGCGTCATGCGCCTGGAGTGGGAGAAGAGTATGGCCCGCGGCTTGGACCATATCGTCATCGTGGCGCACGACCTTGACGCACTATCCTCGTTCTATCGCAGTCTTGGGTTCAAGCTTGGCGCGCGCAATACTCATCCGTGGCTGACGCAGAACCATATCGTGCAGTTTCCTGGCTGTTTCCTGGAGCTCGTCTCCACCGCCGACGGCTTTGTAAAACCCGATCCCAGCGCGCCGGAGGCAGGCTTCGCGCTCGGCGTCGCCAACTACCTGGACCGCCGTGAAGGCGCGGCAATGCTGGTTTTGGAGAGCCCTGACATCAAGGCCGACCACGCTGAATTCAAATCACGCGGGATCGGCAAGGGTGACGTTTTCCGGTTTGGCAGGAAGGGGAAACGGCCGGACGGCAGTGAAGTCGAGCTGGCTTTCTCCGTTTCCTTTACCGATGGATCTAAGACGATACCTGGCCAAGGCTTCTTTGTTTGTGAGCAGCACTTTCCGGATGCGTTCTGGAATCCCGCGTTCCAGCAGCACGAAAATGCCGTAACCGGCATCGACGCCATCGTCGTTCAAGCGCCGCAGCCGGACGACTGTATGGACTTCCTGCTGGCCTTCAGCGGTGCCGCAACGAGCCGTCCAATCACCGGCGGGCGCGCCATCGAGACTGGCCGAGGCCGCATCGAGGTGATGACTGAGGCGGGGATGAGATCAATCGTCGGCAACGGTGCTCCGGATGTCGGGCCTGGACCAGCCTTCGCCGCCGTACGGTTTGCCAGCAAGGATCTCAACGTCACGCGCGCTGCGCTTGAAAAGGGCAAGACGCCGTTCACCGAGCTGAACGGCCGGCTTGTCGTCGACTCCGAAGCGGCGCATGGCGTCGCGCTCGTTTTCGAAGCTGTGCAGTAAGCTGCGAGGTCGCGGAACAGAGCCGCCGGGACGGGCTATAAGGTGCCGCTATGAGCAAAACCGATTCTCTCACCCCCGATACCGCCGTCACTGTTGGCTCCGTGACGTTCGGCAATGACCGACCGATCTCGGTCTTCGCCGGTCCGTGCCAGATGGAGAGCCGGGCACACGCGTTGGAAATGGCCAGTGCGTTGAAGGAGATCTGCGCCAAGCTGGGGCTCGGGCTCGTCTACAAAACGTCATTCGACAAGGCTAACCGAACCAGCCTCACGGGACGCCGTGGCATGGGCTTCGATGCGGCGCTGCCGGTGTTCGCCGAGATTCGGGATAGCCTTGGGCTATCGTGCGTGACCGACGTGCATGAACCCGGTCAATGCGCGCCGGTGGCGGAGGTCGTCGATGTGCTGCAGATCCCGGCATTCCTGTGCCGCCAGACCGATCTGCTGATCGCTGCCGCCAAAACCGGACGTGCGGTCAAGGTCAAGAAGGGGCAATTCCTTGCCCCATGGGACATGAAGAATGTCGTCGCCAAGATCACGGGAAGCGGGAATTCGCGTGTGCTGGTGACTGAGCGGGGAGCCAGCTTCGGTTACAACACCCTCGTGGTCGATATGCGTTCGTTGCCTATCATGGCTGAGACCGGCGCGCCGGTGATTTTCGATGCGACCCACTCCGTGCAGCAGCCGGGAGGGCAGGGGACTTCATCGGGCGGCGACCGGCGTTTCGTTCCCGTTTTGGCGCGAGCCGCTGTCGCGGTCGGGGTCGCGGGTCTGTTCATCGAGACGCATGAAAACCCGGATACGGCGCCCTCCGACGGCCCGAACATGGTGCCTCTGGCCCAGTTCGAGGGGCTGATGTCGGAACTCATGGCGATTGATCGCGTTGCGAAAAGTCAGAAGGCTTCCGTCTAGGCGTATCGCCTTCGATCCTATATTTTATCCCGAAGGCGACACTTTTGTCACAACATTTGCCGCAACCGGCTGACAGGGCGAGCAGGGCTTGACGCATACTCCTGATGCCCCAATAGCTCGATCATGCTGGGGGGAATCGGGTTCATGAAGCGGATCATTTGCGTTGGCCACGCCGCGCTCGACCGCATTTATCGGATCGAGACGTTTCCGAAATCTCCCTCCAAGGT
>JAEYYQ010000579.1 GCA_023428365.1 Pseudomonadota bacterium
GGTTCAGCAGCCGAGAAAACTCGACAATTGTCTAGTATCACCCTCAAGAGCGAATGAAGCCCATGATGTCTTTAACCTGATCCATGATCGGCTTGGCGATCGTGCGTGCCCGATCAGCGCCCTCGACAAGAATCTTATCAATCTCGGCGGTATCCTGCGAGAGACGACGCATCTCAGCACCGATTGGACCGATCTTTTCAACTGCGATTTCACCGAGCGCTTTCTTGAAGGTCGAAAACGGCCCACCGCCAAACTCGCGCAGCACCGCAGCGCTGTCGATTCCAGCGAGCGCGGCATAGATCCCGATCAGGTTCTCAGCTTCCGGCCGTCCTGCCAACCCGGCTTCTTCGGATGGAAGCGGTTCGGGGTCGGTTTTGGCTTTCTGAATTTTGCGCGCCACGGTGTCGGCGTCATCCATCAGATTGATGCGTGAGAGATCGGACGGATCCGACTTCGACATCTTCTTGGAGCCATCGCGCAAGCTCATCACGCGCGTGGCCGGTCCCGTGATCACCGGCTCGGGCTGAGGGAAAAAGACCCCATCGTCGAACCCCGCACTGATGATCGAATCGCGGAAGTCGTTGTTGAACTTCTGCGCGATATCGCGCGCCAGCTCCAGATGCTGCTTCTGATCCTCGCCGACCGGCACGTGCGTCGCGCGATAGGTGAGGATGTCAGCCGCCATCAGATTGGGATAGGCATACAGGCCGACCGACGCGTTCTCGCGATCCTTGCCCGCTTTCTCCTTGAACTGCGTCATGCGGTTCAGCCAGCCGAGCCGCGCCACGCAATTGAACACCCAGGCCAGCTCCGCATGTTCCGAAACCTGCGACTGGTTGAAGATGATGCTCTTCTTGGGATCGACGCCCGCTGCGATATAAGCCGCCGTGACCTCACGGATCGCCTGCTTCAACTGAACGGGACCGCCCCATACATCGACGGACTGCGTGATCGCGTGCAGATCGACCACACAGTAAATGCACTCATGGCTGTCCTGCAGCTTGATCCACTGCAGCATGGCGCCGAGATAATTGCCGAGATGCAGCGAGCCTGTCGGCTGCATGCCTGAAAAGACGCGCGGCGTGATCTTCGTGGGCGTCATGGTTACCCTATGCTCATTGAAATGCCGGCGGTTTATCGCGCGCCAGGGGACTTGGTGCAAGTTGACAATTGGGTCGGGCGCGCCCGCTCTCGTTATACGGGGCCAGCACTGTTCCGCCGGAAGCCAGCCTTCAACCGCTTCAACGGCATGGCTCCCGTGAGTTGAACCGCTGCGGCATAAACCACAAAACCAACAACAACCAGAGCCGTCAGCGCACTGAACCGGATGAGAGCACCGTCCCCGCGAAGCCATGGATCGAGGGCATCTGCCACGAACCACAATGCGATCCCCATGATCAGGCTCGACAAAACAATCTTGGGCAAACTGTGCTTTAATGTTCCATCAGCAATGAAATCACCGCGGCGTACCAAGGTCCCCCAAAGCAGCCCCGCATTCAGCCAACCGCCGAGTGTCGTTGCGAGCGCGATTCCCAGATGGGGCATCAGTCCAGCTCTGCGAAACAGGAAAAAGAACGCAATTGATCCCAACGTGTTTGCGGTCAGGCTGATGACCGCGTACCGCATCGGTGTAGCGGTATCTTCCCGCGCGAAGTAGGCGGGCGAGAACACCTTGATCAGAACGAACGACGGCAGCCCAAGCGCGAAAATGCCGAGCGCCGTTGCCGTTGCATAAGTGTCAGCCGCCGTATAGGCGCCGCGTTCGAACAGCACGCTGACAATCGGGGATGGCACCACTGCCAACGCGACGGCCGCCGGCAATGTCAGCAGCATGGCAAATTCCAGCGACCGGTTCTGGCTGTTCATCACCTCAACACCATTTCCGGCGCGCAGATGACGCGAAATATCAGGAAGCAGCACCACGCCGATGGCAATGCCGACGATCGCCAGCGGCAATTCATAAACACGATCGGCGTAATAGAGGTGCGATACAGCGCCATCCTGCAGAGATGCGATGACCGTGCCGATCACGATATTGATCTGGGTGATACCGCCCGCGATCACGCCCGGAATTCCGAGGCGGATGAGATTACGCACATCTGGATTGAGCGTTGGACGGCGCAAGCGCAAGGCAAAGCCGTTCTTGACCGCGCCGTAGGTGAGCAGCGCCAACTGCAGGACACCTGCCGCCGCAACGCCCCACGCTAGAACGATGCCCGCGTTGGCGTCGCGCCGATAGCCGAGCGCCATCGCCAACAGAATTGCCGCCGTCAGCGTCAGATTGAGAATGATCGAAACGCTTGAGCTTTCGACGAACTTTCCAAGCGTATTCAGAACACCCGACAGCAGCGCCACCAGCGACATGCACAACAGATACGGAAACGTAATGCGCGTCAGCAGCACCGCGAGATCGTACTTGTCCGGCGTCTCCGCAAAGCCGGGCGCAAGGACATACATCAGCCACGGCATGGTGATCTGCGCGACAGCCGTCAGCAGAACCAGCACGAACACGAGCCCGGCCATCGCATCTTCAGCGAAGCGGCGCGCCGAGTCTGCACCCTCGCCCTCCAGCCGCTTGGCGAACAGC
Source organism: Pseudomonadota bacterium (assembly GCA_023428365.1). Taxonomy (GTDB): domain Bacteria; phylum Pseudomonadota; class Alphaproteobacteria; order Rhizobiales; family Hyphomicrobiaceae; genus ZC4RG25. The sequence goes on from JAEYYQ010000579.1 coordinate 2,588, forward strand.
GGCACGAACGCTGCGTTGAAAGCGCCCTCGCCGAACAGCCGACGGAACAGGTTTGGGAATCGAAAAGCGACGAAAAACGCGTCGGCGACGGCCCCCGTACCCAACACCGCGGCGATCAGAATATCGCGCACGAAGCCCAGGACGCGGCTGATCATCGTCAAGCCGCCGACGGTGGCGAACGACCGATAGAGCTTCATGCAGCCTCGCCCTGATGTGACAGCACGCCCGCAAGCCGTTCACGGATCGTCGCCTGGCGCTGCTCGCTGACGATCTTCTTGCCTGTCAGGTCTGTCACGTAGAACACGTCCACCGCCTTCTCACCGTACGTGGTGATGTGCGCCGACGTGATGTCGAGATTGAGGTCGG
>JAEYYQ010000586.1 GCA_023428365.1 Pseudomonadota bacterium
AAATCACAAAGGCGCGGGCGAGTGGCCAGCTTTCGATTGCGGCGTCGACCGTCAGGGTGTCCATGGACGATGGCATCGCGCGTTTAGCCGCGAGGCGTCAAGAGAGACGTCCGCTGGCGTGGGCGAGGAACAGGTAAACGCGGCCGACGTCCGAGACCAGCTGGCTGGCGAGCTGGCGACCGCTCGGATCCTGCTGCTCGGTATCGCGGAGCGAACGCTCGAAATCGTCGAGGTAGGCATTGACCATGTGCTGGAACGACCCGTCGCTGCGATAACGGCGGGTGACTTCGTCGAACGCCGTGCGTCCTTCGTTCGAGTAAATACTACGCACCATGACGCCACGCTGGCCCGCGCGGAAGCGTGACCAGATTGCCGAGGCGGTCGCCTGGTCGAGAGCACGGGCGATCATGTCGATATCGAGCGGTGCTCGATGCTCCGACGCGGAAGCGGCAGGCGTGGTCTGCCGATGACCGGCATCTTCATCGCGAGAGGCACGTGCCAGCAGGTCGCCGAGCGACCAGTTCTCGCGGCCGTCCTGCTGCGACAGCCCCGAGTGGCGCTGACGCTGTCCCATCTCATTGGCCAGCGTCGAGGTCAGCGAATTCAGCGAGCGAGGCTTTTCGGAAATTGGCGTCAGCGCGCCGCCAGCAACCGGCGGCGCCGGTGGCATGGCATCGCGCCGCGAGGCTTCACGCGCTGTCAGGTGGGACAATTCTTCGAGCGCACGCAGCTGGTCGCCTAAGGCTTTGCGCACGGCGTCGGAGCTTTCCCGTGTGACGTGCGGCAGGGCCTCGATCTGACTGCGCAGCCGCGCCTGCTCGGACGCCAGTTCATTGGCCGCGTGCTGTGCGTGCATCCTCACTTCGGAGGACGTCGCATTGAATTGGGTCTTCAGGTGCGAAAGCTGTTCGGAAACCTGCCGCGAGACGTGTCCGAAGCGCGAGGTCAGCTCGTCAAAGGCGCGGTCGGCCTCGACATTGGCGGCAATCTTCATGCGCTCGATCTCGGCGATCGCCGAACGCGACCGGACCTCGGCGCCCTTGGCCAGTTCCTGCGCGAGCTGACGGGCGCGCAGTTCGGCCTGAGTCATGGAGCCTTCGATGGATGACGACGCGCCCGACATCACCTGACTGACTTCCTGCGCCTTGCCGGTCAGCCTGTCGAGGGTCTCGCTGAGCTCCTCCTGCCGCGCCTGAAGCGTCGAATCGATCTTGTAGTTGGCCGCTTCCAAGGCATTCGCGGCGCGCATGATGGTCTGCCCCTGACCCTCGAAGCGGTTCGTCACGCTGTTGATCTGGGACAGGAGGTTTTCGGAAACGTTCTTCAGCAGCTCGGACTGGCTGGAGAGACCTTCGATGGCCTTCACCGACTGCCGGGTGATGTTCTCGCTGGTCCGGCGCACTGCGCTGATGCCCTGCATCAGCGTTTCATCCATCTCGATGGCCTGACGGCCAATGGTTTCGGTCAGCGCGCGGGCGTGGTGATCCATGGCGCTGGTCAGAGCCTCGGCCTTTTCGCCGATTGCGCCGTCTATCGCCATCGTCGAACGCAGGATGGATTCGTCGAATACCTTGAGACGCTCGCTGAACGCCTGATCGAGGGCGCTGGTGCGCTGCACGAGCTGCATGTCGAGCGCCTGAGCGCGATTGGCCAGCGTCGCATCGAGAGCCCGGGCGTACTCCTCGAAGACGGTCTGCAGGTTCTCAGTCCGGCTGGCGATCGAGGTGTCGATGGTCTCGCGGTAGTCCTCGAACATCGCCTGCATCTGATCGGAACGCGTGCTGAGGGCCGTTCCGAGTGCGGAGGTATAGTCCTCCAGCACCGCCTGCATATGCTGTGAGCGCGTTCCAAGCGTATGTTCGAGTTGGCCGGTTTGCTCGGCGAGGCCCTGCTCCAGAGCCGTGAGATTCTGGCCTGCGCCCTCGATGTTCGTCGCCAGTTTGATCTGCTGATGAGACAACTTGTCGATGAGCACCGGTACTTCGCCAGCGATGCTCTTCAGCGAATCGTTGACGCGCTCGGTGGTGTTCAACAGCGCGTTGCGTTCGCCAGACAGTTCCTGAATCAGGCTGCGGATCTTGCGCTCGTTATCCTCGTACGAGCGTTCGAGGGCCGTAACTTCGTTGTGGACCAGTGCCTCAAGCTCACCGGCGCGACCGAGCGCGCGAGAGACCGCGTCGTTCATGAACGACACTTGGCGGCGGACGGCCTGGCCGAGCGATGCGACGGACTGCTCTGCCATCCGGTCCGGCTCGGCAAGCCGCACGGCGACCTCGGTCATGGCCGTTGAACGCAGCCGCAGATCCTCCGTGCGCCACGCGAGCAGCGCCAGGAACCAGAACAGTGCGATCGGCCCCAATATCGTGACCAGCGCACCGAGCGTCGCCGGACGGCCGAGAGCATCAAAGAAACCCTCGGAGGCCGACAGGCTTTGGCTGATGAATGCCCACGCGAAAACAATGGCGATAGCGGCCCACACGCCGCTTGCCGCGGCCGCAACTACGAACGGCTTGTTCGACGGCTTCTCATTCAGCGCATAAATCAGACCGCCGATCGACGGAGCGTCGTCATTAGCGGCGATGCGCGCGCGTGATGGTCCGGCTGGACGACGGCGGGCGGCGCGGCGTTCGGGTGTGTCGGCAGCGCCCGGATCGGCGGAAGTAGATTTGTCCTCTGCCGGATTATCGTCTGGAAGCGGAGGAATAGGGCGCGAGTCGCGCGCTTGAGGTTCGGGCGCGGCTTTGGCATCCGCTGATGCCACCGTCTTAGGCGTTGCGGTCTTCTCGACAGCCGCAGACGATGATTTGGCTGGTTCCGGGGCTGGCAATGCCTTTGTCGCGCGCGCGTTGTCTCCGCGCTGCAACTCTGACAGCTGCAATGATTTCACGGCTTTCGCTGTCGCGTTCAGCGGCGGCGGGAATGTGTTCTTGGCTGCTGGAGCATCGGGTTTATCGGGTTTTGAGACTTGCGGCTTGGCGGCTTGCGGCGCCTCACCCGTGCTCGGCTTGGGAGCTGGCAGGCTAATGGCGGCCGGTTCTGTTTCGATGCGAGCAGCGGCCGCACTGGCCGCGCCAGTCGGTGACGACCGTGCCGCAGTGGGCAACGGCGGAGGGCCGGAAGCAGGTCCATTGCTACCTGCGCGTGCGGGGGCCGACGGTGCCGCAGAGGAGGGCGGTCCGACAAGAGTCAGGTCAGGCGTCTTATCCTTCTTGGCCTTAGGATCCTGAGCCATCCATCCGTCCGAATGTCCCCTCGCGCCCGCAGGCGCCCCCTCGACGCGGCTCATTTGATAACCGCATCGCAACCCCCTTATGGAAAACTCATAACAAACCCCGGTCGCGGCGTCACCCATCCGCCACTGTCCACCCGTGGATTACTGCTAATTGCCGGTTGGGGCGAAACGATGAATTCCCGCCCCAACATGCTTAGCAAGTCGTTGATATGGGGGACTAATAGCAAACAGCGCCGCTTACCTTGGCTTATTGAGAGCGTGCTAGGTCTCCAGTTCGGGGAGTGAACAAGGGCATCTTCTCCTTCCTTACGGGGACACAGCTATGACGAGGGTCCAATTGCGTCAGATCACCCAATCCGCTGCGGCGCCGAGCCAATTTCCAGTCGCTTCGTGCGGAGATCCGGTCAATCTCGAGAGCCTGCGACGCTACACGCTGGGTAACGCAGAGGTTGAACGCGAGGTTCTGCAGCTCTTTTGCGAGCATGCTCCCATCATGTTCTCAAGATTGAGCGGGGCGGCCACCGAAAAGGACTGGCGCGATTCGGCTCATGCGTTGAAAGGCTCCGCTCTGGCCCTGGGGGCTTGGCGCATCGCCGACCTTGCCATGCAAGCCGAAGCCGCAGATGGTTTTGCTCATCGTGGCGATCTGCTCGGCAGGATCGAGGGCGCGATTGACGAAGTCCAGGACTTCATCGCGGCCGCTGACTGGCCCAGATAGATTCAAGGTTCCTCCCATTTAACGTGCCTGCTGCGCCAATTGGCCTCGCAGAGCAGCTAGACGAGACAGCGTGCGCGCTTGAATTTGCGCGCGCGTCTGTTTATCAATTCGCGGCTTGTGACGGACGAGAAAGCCCGTAGCTTCCGTGGGACAGCGCGAGACTGCGTCATCCGGGCCATGCCGTTCCC
>JAEYYQ010000041.1 GCA_023428365.1 Pseudomonadota bacterium
GCGGCGACAAGGCGATCGGGATTGCTTGCTCCGGTGGCGACCGGCGCGAGCGGCCAGATCACGGCCGCGTCCTCCTGATTACGACGTGCGCCCTGAGATGCGCGCCAGGCAGATTGGTACTGAAGCATCAATCTTTGACGTCCGGGAGTTCGGACCAGTCGAAATCGGCACCGCAGAACGGCACGAATACGAGCTGAGTCCGGCCCATGGTGATAACGTCCATGGCCGCGAGCGGTACGGCAGCGGTCGGACGCTTGTCGTTGACCGAAACCACGTTGGTTTTAGCGAGATTGGGGACGAACAGGAAGGACCGGTCCGCGGAATCGTAGCGGATGAAGGCCTGTTCCTCCGACGATATGGCATCATCGCCGAAGTCGATCGGGATGCGTTGACCGGAGCTGCGCCCGATTGTGTTGTTGCCTTCGTAGATCGCTCGGAACGCGCCCAGTCCAGCGCCACCGACGACCACCAGCCACCCGACGACAGGATCCTGGTGAAACTTGCCGCGCTTGACCGACTGGCGGCCGCGAACGAGCTGTGTGCGCGCCACCTGTTCCTCCTCGGGTTCTGGTTGTGGCGGAGCTGCCGGCTTGAAGACATGCGTCGTCGGTGGTCCGTCGAATTCAACGTGCTTATCCACCGGCGGAATGTTCGGTGTCCCACCACGAGCCGCACGAGCTGCCTCGGCAGCGGTGGGCATGGGCTGGCCGGGCCGCACCAGCTTGGTGACGTCGCCGGTTTCCGGAGTTGTGTCCGCAGATGCCGGAGCAGGACGGGGTTCGGGTTCAGGAGCCGGCGCGGGCGCCGCATTGGCAGCGCCGGGCTGGCGCACAGTGTCGTCTTTTCCTGCCGCTGCAAGGGCTTCGCGCAACGAGCCCAGAAATCTCCCCGGGGCGCGCCCGGCGGCATTTCGGTTGTGATCCTCAGACATGATGAACCCCTCCCAGTTCCGAGTATCCCGCATCGCCATCCGATAGATTAGGCTGGTCTGCGGCGATCGCCACTACAATCTGTCATTATCCGCAGCGCCGAACAGCAGCGGCACCTGCCCGAGCAATAGCCGATCCCCAGGCTTCAGCGGTGCCTGCGCCACCAGCACATCGTTGACCCGGATCCCGTTACCTTCGTCACCGCCGAGATCCATGATGACAAAACCGGTGTCGGCGGAGCGATATACCACGGCGTGATAACGATGCACGGTCTTGTGGTCGATGCACAGATCGTTGTCGTCCTGACGCCCGATACGCAGCATGGTGCCGGCGATCCGTTGCCGTGAATTCTCCTGTCCCTCGACCTCGATCCACGCCTGTCGCGTTGGCGCGGGCGTATCCTCGACGTCATGATGCGGAGATGGAACCGGTGTCAGTCCACGCCGTAGCAGCAGACCCAGTCCAGCAAGTAACGGAAATACAACGAGCGCACTGAGACCGATCATCATCGCAGGGCTCTTTGCGTACCCATTACGCACCCAGTCGACGAAGACGGCCACGAGCGTGTCGGCAACCTCTGTCACGGTCGTGCCGAATCCCAGTTCGGTCGAAGGGGAATCGGCGACGGCATGCAACGGCACCAACAGCCCCGCCAGGGCTATCGGCACAACAGCCGCGACGAGCCTTTTCCCACGCATTGCGAATCTCCACTGTTGGAGCAAAATGGTGACGTATGAGGGCAGAAGCATGGCCAACCGCAGCGGCTGTTCTCTCATCACATCAGTGACGAATTGGCCTTTGCGGCGAACCGGTGTGAGATTGGGTCATATTCGTGACACCTTGTCCGGGCACCACCCTTATGCTTCGTAGCCGGGGACGGGGCGGCTTGCTGCGAGGCATGAGCGACCGCCTGGGCGCAAGCGAGACGCATGACGCACCTATTGGCGCTTCCTGCTGGGACTGAACTCGTCGGTGATTACCGGATCGAGCGCGTCCTTGGTGCGGGCGGCTTCGGGATCACTTATCTCGCGCAGGAAGTCGCGCTCGCTCGCGACGTCACGATCAAAGAGTACTTTCCCGGCGACTTCGCGGCGCGCAAGGATAGCCACGACGCGGTGCCGCGTTCCCAGGATTGCGCTGGCGATTATCAGTGGGGCCTCGATCGGTTTATCGCCGAAGCGCAGACGCTGGCGCGCTTCGACCACCGCAATATCGTCCGCGTCTATCGCTATTTCCGGGCCAATAACACGGGCTACATGGTGCTCCATTTCGAGGAGGGCCAGAGCCTCAAGTCGTGGCTGAAGTCGCTCGGCCGTGCCCCGCGCCAGAAGGAAATCGATCAGTTCCTGGCGCCGTTGCTGGATGCGCTGGAGCTGATCCACAAGGCCGACTTCCTGCATCGCGATATCGCGCCCGACAACATCATCGTTCGGCCTGACGGCGCGCCGGTGCTCATTGATTTCGGATCGGCGCGCGGCGACATCGCTCGCCATTCGCGTACCGTCAGTGCGCTGGTGAAGCCCGGCTATAGCCCGTACGAGCAGTACGCCGAGATCGGCAGTCAGCAGGGGCCGTGGACGGATATCTACGCGTTGGCGGCAACGCTCTACCACGCAATCACCGGCAAACGACCGCCGGATAGTCCATCGCGTGTCGTGAAGGATGAAATCATTCCGGCGCGTGAGGCGGCACTCAGTTCGTATCGTCCAGGGTTCCTGGCGGCGGTTGATCGCGCGCTGCTGCTCGATATCGAAAAGCGGTCGCAGTCCGTTGCGGAGTGGCGCGGTGCGCTGCTGGCACCGGAACCGCGCAAGCAGGGCTGGTTGCAGCGGACGATCTCGCGTCGGCCGAAGGATGAGGACGCAGAGGTGATCGCACCTGCTGCAACGGTGGCCCTCACGAGCCCGGTGCCACCGCCTCCCGATGCCCCTGGTGCACAGGGCGGGCTGCTCGACTACATCGATCGCCTGAAGCAGAAATCAGCGGGTTCCGCGGCGCAATTGCCGGATGCGGACAAGAAGGCTGCTGCAGCAGAGGTCGCCGAACTTCCAGCCCCTAGTCAGCCGAAGGCGCTGGCGCCAACAGTCGTTTTGCCAAAGCCGAAAGCCAAGGCGAAGGCCAAAGTCAAATCGAAGGCCGAACCACCCAAGCCGGCGCCGCCTGTCGCCGCGAAACCGGATAAGCAGAAGCGTATTCGCCCACGTCGTGTTCGCACGGGCGACGAGCGGAGCTGGTGGCCGCTGGGCATCAAACTGATGATCGGTGTCGCCGTTGCAAGTCTCGCCGTCAGTTTTCAGGACAGGCTGCCGAGCTTCGGTGTCGGCGATAGCGTAAGTACGACGGGGGCCGCGCGCGAGGTTCGCGAGGCAACGGCGGTTCGTGAAACTAGAGACGTTCGTGAGACGCGTGAGGTTCGTGAGCCCGAGCCGCCGCCGCGCGTGACAATGGGGCATTCCGGCGGCGTGCTGTCATTGGCGTTCACGGATGATGGACGCTCGCTCGTGACCGCCGGTGCTGACGGGACGCTCAAGCTGTGGGACGCCGACCGCGGAACGGAGACGCGGACGATTTCGCTTGGCGCGGGGCGGCCGACATCGCTGGCAGTTCAGGGGCGGCAGGCGCTAACCGGTCATGAGGATGGCACGATCCAGCTCTGGAACTTGGATAGCGGGACGCGGATCGGCGAATTCAAGCGGAATGCCGCGAGTGTGTGGTCGGTCGCATTCCTCGATCAGCCGGGTCGCTTCATGGCGGCTGCTCATGACTGGACAGTGTCGGTGTGGGATGCCGCTAGTCCCTCGGCGCCTTCCGTGGTGATGGAATCGGAAGGACCGGTGCAGGCTGTCGCCTATACGCCGCGTGGCTACATTGCGTCTGGCGGTGCGGATCGTCAGGTCCGGTTGTGGAATCCGACTTCCGGTAGTGAAGTCCGGGTCTATCGTGGCCACCGTGATTTCGTAACGGCGCTGGCGTTTTCCAGTGATGGACGAATCCTCGCGTCCGCCGGTCTCGATGGTTCGATCCGGTTGTGGTCGACGGCCTCCCGGCGGCTGCAGCGTACCCTGCCGCGTCATGCAAAGCGGGTGACGGATCTCGCTTTTTCTCCGTCCGGGGAATACCTCGCCTCCGCCAGTGAGGACGGGACGGTGCGGCTGTGGAATTTTCAGCGCGGACGGCTGCTGCGCCGGTTAAACGGCACCGGAAGCGGCTTCAGGACCGTTCAGTTCTCCCCTGACGGACAGCGCCTGGCGGCGGGCGGCGATGCCGGCGTCGTGCGCGAATGGGGCATGGCGAAACTCGTCTCTTCCCAGTGATCAAGACCGGCTCTGAGAAGATTGCCGCCGGATTGCCGTCTATTTGCGCGCCATCGTGAGCTCTTGCAGAACCGTGATGACAGCCGTCGTGAGCATGAAGGCGGACGTCACGATGAACACGCCACGCATCAATCCGGCTTCCAAGAGTGATGCGAAGATCAACGGTGCAATCGCAGCGCCGACGTACGCGCCCGTCGACACCATACCGAAGATGCGACCCTCAGCTCCCGGCGGTGTGATAGAGCGGACCAGCATATCCCGGGATGGCGCAATGGCGCCGATGAGGAAGCCGACCAGCCCCAACGCAACGATCAGCACGATGCCGGGCAGCGGGACGAACGCAACGAACAGGACGATGCACGCGGCACTGGCGATCATAGCGGTTGCGACGTAGCCATGGCGGCTGGTGCGGTCAGCGAAGATCCCGCCCGCGAGCACACCGAACGCGCTTGAGAACAGGAACGTTGTGAGCGCCGTATTGGCAACCGTCAGGTTGACGCCGTATCCGGTGACAAAGGCCGTTACCGAGAAGTCCTGGATGCCGTAGGTGCTCAGCGCGAGGGCGACGTACATCAGCGTCAACGACGCCACGGCAGGGGTGAGGAGCGACTTCAACGAAATCGCGCCAGTGGCATATCCGCCGCTCGCCTTGTTGATTGTTGTGATGGGGATGTGCGGCTTTGAAAGCATGATAATCAGGCCGACGACCAGGGACACCAGGCCGGCGAGGCCGAATGCCATCGGAATGCCGGCGTACGCGGCGACGAACAGTAGCGTCGCTGGGGCGGATGCAGCGCCGATGTAGCCAAAGAACGTGTGGACCGAGAAAGCGCGGCCCATGTTGCTGGGCGAGATTCCGTTCGAGAGCAGGGCGTAGTCCGCGGGGTGGTAGACACCGTTTGCGAGCCCCGCGCCGACCATGGCAACGAGCAACCAAGCGTAGGAGTCGTGGAAGACCATCAGGAAGAAGCTCGCTGCACCGAGCAACAGCCCGAAAATCAGGACCGAGCGCGCGCCGAGCTTGTCGGTGACGAAGCCCAGCGGCGTCTGTGAGACGAACAGAACGATGTTGAAGACCGACAGAGCGATACCGAGGTCGATCAGGCTGACGTTCATGTAGTTCGGCATCAGCGGAATGAGCGCCGGCAACGTCATGATGTGATAGTGGCTGACGAAATGCGCGCTCGAGACCTGCGCGAGCAACGAGCGCTCCGGTCTGCTCCAGGCAGACTGAGACACTACACCGGCCTTGGCCATCCTCGGTCGTCCTCCGGTCGGGTAAGCGCTTACAAGGCGTTGGGTCGCCCGGCGCCGTTTCGACATCTTTGGTGGGGACGTCCGACTGTGAGGGTAGCGCCCCGAATTGCCAAACCGTAGCATGGGCGCGGGTGTGTAATCTACAGGTGTGCGATGCAGGATAGGCAAGCGCCCCGGGAAAAGTGATGCACAGCCATGGCTGCGAGGACTCGGCATCGGCATGGAGTTACGGCATAATTTGCCCACGAATCGATTGTAAGGCGCCGGAGGTCGTCGGCAGTCGCTGCGCCGTGTCCGTTCGCGGGGGGATGTATGAGATTCTGGCGGAAAAAGAGTGATGGTTTTGAGTGGCACCAGCATGTGCGCACGACCGTCAAGCTGAGGCGCGAGGATCGCAAGCGGCGGATCGAAGTTGCCAAGGCGGCAGCGGTTGACGGCATCAAGGACGTCGGACGGGCCGGCGTAGCGGTCGGCAGCTCCGGCATCGCCTTGGCCGAGCAAGGTGCAAAATCAGCCTCGACAGCCACGAAGAACGCCTTCGTGCGCCTCGCGATCGCCATCCGGGATGGGGCTGTTCGCGGTTTGACGGCGGCCAAGAACGGGATCGTTCGCGCAAGTATCGCGACATGGCGGGCTGTGTCTGCTGGCGCGAAGGCCTCATGGCACGCGATCATCCGCGCGAGCGTCTGGATGTGGAACGCGGTTGTCCAGTTTTTCAAAGCCATTCCGCCTGCGCTGGTCCGAGCGTGGTTCGGCACGATCGATGTCCTCGACCGCCTAGCGGGAGGGCCGCTGATGGCGAAAGGCGTGCAATCCACTCTCGGCGTCATCGCCGCCATTGCTGGACTGGTTGTGCTGCACGGCTGGATGCAGGGACGTATGACCGTCGCCGTTCTCGTTGCAGCGGTCATTGGGGTGGTGGCTGCTTTACTTGCTCTGCTGCCGTTTCTGTTCGGCTACCGGCTGCTGTCTTTCCGATGGATCACGGAAGGCGTGCCCGCCGTCGGGCGGCGATTGGGACAGGCATCCTCGCGCAGCAGCAATCGCGCCGTGAGGGTTGGCGGGTTAGCTGCGGCCTCGATGTTGCTGGTGGCTGGAGTAGCGGGCGCAAGTTGGGGAGTCTGGCAGGGTACGGGTTATTTAGCCGGTGCCTCTCCGGCGATGCCGCGCATTCCTGGCTTCACATCGCGTGTCATCGAAGGCCGAGCGCACGCCGTCAGCGGTGATACGATCCGCATCGGCGATCAACTCGTCCAGCTCTCAGGTATCGAAGCGCCCGAACTGGGCCAGCGCTGCAGCAGACCCGGCGATGCCCGTTGGCGCTGCGGTGACGATGCCCGCCGGGCGGTGGCCCGGGTGGCCTCTAGCGGGCCAGCCCGCTGCACGGTCAGCGGTAACGGTGATGATGAACGCGTCATCGCCACTTGCACCGTGAAGGACAAAGACATCGCGGAAGATCTCGTTCGCAATGGGCATGTATTCGCGACGACCGGTCTTTTTGCAGCCTATGCAAGTCTTGAGCAGGACGCCCAGGCGGCAAAGCGTGGGCTTTGGCGGGGTGATGCGATCCGGCCATCGGAGTATCGCGCCAGGCTGGCGGAACGGCGCGAGCGCGCGTGGGACCAGGCCAAGCAGTCGGCGCCCGGTGGGTGTCCGATCAAGGGCCAGGTGGTCTCGGGGCGTAAATACTACGTTCTGCCGGGGGCCGACGATTACGCGCGTATCCGCATTCGCACCGGGCGTGGCGAGCGCTGGTTCTGCAGTGAGCAGGAGGCGTCGGCGGCGGGTTGGAAGCTTTCTCCCCGATCTTAAATAGTTACCTTTGCCCTAAGCAGCAGCATAACTATTCACCAAGTTGTCTAAAGTTGATTGGAAGTTGAACCAATTGGCGCATCTTCGCGTTGCTTCCTGTGGAGCAAAGTGGAGGGCTATCATGGCTGATACAACGGCAGCTGGACATATTCCACCATCACGCCCGCTAGCGAACGCCTTGGGCGACGAAATGGTCGCCAAGCTGGCTGGAAAGAAGTCGCATATCTTTTGGGCCGGCCTCGGGTTGGCCCTGGTTGGCATTCTGGCGCTGCTGTTCCCGGTGTTCACGACGCTGACGGTTGAACTGATGTTCGGCTGGGTGCTCGTGTTTGCGGGAGCATTCACGATCTACAGCGCGTTTTCGGTTCAGGGCACGGGACCGTTTTTCGGTGAGCTGCTGCTCGGACTGCTGAAGCTGGGAATCGGTGTCTACCTCATCACGCATCCGGGCGTTGGCATGGTCTTCCTGACGCTGATGCTGGCGGCGGTGTTTCTGGTCGACGGCGCGGTGCAGATGAAGTTCGCTTTTGACATGCGCCCGAAGGAAGGTTGGGGCTGGATGTTGGTATCCGGACTGATCAGCGTTGCTGCCGGTCTGGTCATCGCATCGGGTATGCCGGAGACGTCCCTGTTCGTGCTGGGCCTGATCGTCGGTATCAACTTCCTGGCGATGGGCATCTCGTTCATGATGCTGTCGAGTTCGCTACCGAAGACAGCGAGCTGACACACCCGGCGTCAGGTCAGATCCTTTGCTCGATCGCGCAAGATGAATTTCTGAATCTTGCCGGTCGAGGTTTTGGGGAGCGGCCCGAAGACAACGGTCTTGGGTAGCTTGAAACTTGCCATGTTGGCGCGGCAGAAGGCGATGATGTCCTGAGCGCTGACATCGGTTGCTTGGGGTTTTAGAGTCACGAACGCGCACGGGCTCTCGCCCCATTTGGCATCAGGCCGTGCGACAACGGCAGCTTCCATAACCTCCGGGTGGCGGTAGAGAACCTCCTCGATTTCCAGCGATGAGATGTTCTCGCCACCCGAGATGATGATGTCCTTCGATCGGTCCTTGACCTCGATATACGCGTCGTCGTGCCAGACCGCGAGATCGCCCGAGTGATAGAAACCGCCGGCAAAGGCCTCGTCGGTCGCGCTGGGGTTCTTTAGATAGCCTTTCATCAATGTATTGCCGCGCAGCATGATCTCGCCGAGCGCTTCTCCATCGCGCGCCAACGGGGCGAGGGTTTCCGGATCGGCAACCGTCATGTCTTCGATCAGCACGTGCGGGAGGCCCTGGCGCGCCATATGGGCGTAGCGCTCCTCCGGTGATCCAGCCTCCCACTCGCGCATGTAAACACTGGTCGTCGAAGGGCCGTAGCTCTCGGTCGTCCCATAGGCGTGCAGCACGTCGAAGCCCATCGCCTCCATGTTCCGTATCACCGCCGATGGTGGCGCCGCTCCGCCGGTCATCACTTTCGGTCGCGTGGAAAGGGGGCGCTTGGCGTCGGCCGGTGCGTGCACGAGCGTATTGAGCACGATCGGCGCGCCGCACATGTGCGTGACGTCGTGCTCGGCGATCAGGTCGAAGATGCGCTTCGGCTCGATGCGGCGCAGACAGATGTGTGTACCCGCCGCCGCCGTCACAGCCCAGGTGTACGTCCAGCCCGAGCAATGGAACATCGGCAACGTCCAGAGATAGCGGCTGTCGTGGTCGAGCTTGAAGGTCAGCGCGTTGGCGAGCGCGTTCAGATGGGCGCCGCGATGGCTGTAGACCGCGCCTTTGGGATTGCCAGTCGTGCCGGAGGTGTAGAGCAGACAAATGGAATCCCATTCGTCCTCGGGACCGGGATAAGCAAAATCCGGATCACCTGTCGCCAGGAAAGCCTCGTATTCGACATGGCCGAATGCGGGTGCATCGGGCAGCTCAACATCGGCGATGTCGATAACCAGCGGTTTGTTTTTAAGGTGGCTCAAAGCGCCGCTGACAACCGCCGCGAATTCACGGTCGGCGAGCAGCACCTTGGCCTCACCATGTTCGAGACAGAAGGCGACGGTCGCAGGGTCAAGCCGGATGTTGATCGGATTCAGCACCGCACCCAGCATCGGCACGGCGTAATGCGCTTCGAGCAGAGCAGGAGTGTTCGGGGACAGGATCGCCACGGTATCGCCGCGCCGGACGCCAGCCGTTTGCAATGCATCCGCCAGCCTGCGCGTCCGGGCGTAGAGTTCAGTATAGGAATAGCGGCGTGCGCCATGGATCACGGCTGTGCGGTTGCCAAAGAACTTGGCCGACCGCGCCAGAAAGCTGATCGGCGTCAGCGGCACGAAATTGGCCGCTCGTTTGCTGAGTTCCGGCCGCTCATGATCCATGGTCTTTCCTCCAGGTATCGAGGCCGATGCTTCAACGCGGATCAGCTTACCGCACCGCGGGCCTTCAGAAAGCGTGGATTGCGGATCTGCAATTCCTCGACGACGACAGCTCGCAATCGCTTGGCGAGATCCGGCTTTGTCTTTGGGCTGACCTTGCCCGAGCGGATATCGGCAGCGAGCTGCTTCATCGTGCCCTCGCCCTCGGGGTAGATGTCGTCCAGCAGCGCCCAGTGCGCGGCCTCGCCATCGGTGATGATCTCGCGGCGGGCAATTTCCAGCGCATTGGCGATCATCGCGATGGTGTAGCGCTGGTCGCCAGTTAGAGCGGGTTGCAGTTCGCTTTTCAGCGTGGCGATGGCGAGTTCGATGAGTGTCTCAGCCGCAATGCGCTTCACTGCCATCGTGCGTCTCCCGATGCGGCCAGCGCCGATATTCCATCCAGGGCATCCAATTCCATCTCGGGCGCCATCAAGCCGGTAAGGGCCAGCTCGATCGTCTCCTCGCCGCCCTTGCGATAGCGGTCTCCCTGCAGCACGGCGATGGTCGCCCACTTCGCTGCCGCCATGATTTCCCAATAGGCAATGACGGTTTCGTCGAGCGGTAGCGCCGCTTCGCTGCGATAACCTCGGTAGAACGCCTCGCGGCTGCCGATACCGCCAGCCTCCTTGCTGTCGTTGCCGAACCGCCAGCAGCGGGCCATGAACCATCCGATGTCCTCGTGACGGTCGCCCCAATGCGCGAACTCCCAGTCGAGGATCGCGCCGAGACGTCCCTCGGACACCATATAGTTGCCGCTGCGGTAATCGCCGTGGATCAGGCAAAGCGGTTCAGGTGCCGGCGCGTGAGCATCGAGCCAGGAGAGAATGTATTCCAGCGCCGGACGCGGTTCGGTGGCTTCGTCGAGCGCGCTGCGCAGTCGCGCCGTTTCGTTGCGTCCCGGCGCCAACAGCGGGATGGGTAACAGGCTGAGGTCGTCACGCGGCGGGGCAATGCGATGGATCTTCGCCAGCTCGCGGCCGAGTTGCTCGGCAAGGCGATCGCCGAACTCCCCGAGGGCCGGATCGCGCACGATGCGGCGAGCCTGGGCGTTGCCGGGCACAAATGACTGAATCAGGAACGGCGCGCCGATGAGGCTTTTATCACTGCAGCGGACAATCGGCTTGGCAACCGCAGCGCCAGCCGCATGAGCAGCTTGCAGCACCCGAAACTCGCCGGCGCGATCGAGGCTGACCGAGAGGCGTGCAACAGCATCCGTGCGCAGCACCCAATCATGCTGGCCAGCATAACCACCGCCTTCGACAGTCACACGCAGGCGCCAGTTTTCCTGAATTGCTCCACCGCCCAGGCGAACGGCTTCCGTCAGTCGAACCTGCGACGCGCCAAGCTCTCCTGCGAGCCAAGCTTCGAGCGGGTCAAGATTGTCTGGGTCGAGCGTGCGGGCACGCGGGGGCGATGTCATGTCTCAACTCATCGAAAGCAGTGCGCCGCCATCGACGGTCAGCGTCGTGCCGGTGATAAACGACCCGGCGTCGGAGGCAAGCAGCAGCAGCGCGCCATCCAGTTCCGAGGGATCAGCCGCGCGTTCGAACGGAATCCGCGACAGCAGTTTGCGCCCGCCGTCGCTGGACAGAAATTCCTCGTTGAGTTCCGTCACGACGTAGCCTGGGGCCAATGCATTCACGCGGATACGATCTCGCGCCAGTTCCAGTGCCATTGCCTTAGTGAGCTGGATGACCGCGGCTTTCGAGGCAGCATACGGTGCAACGGCCTTCAACACGCCCAGGCCGAGGACAGACGAGACATTGACGATTGATCCGCCCTTCCCGGCAGCGGCCATACGCTTCGCTGCCTCCTGTCCAACCCGGAATACGCCGTCGAGATTGACATTGAGAACGCTGCGCCAGTCGCTCTCAGTCAGTTTGGTGAAGAAGGTATTGGACGGGATGCCCGCGTTGTTGATCAGCACGGAGACAGGTCCGAAAGCGGCCTCGGCGGCATCGAAGGCAGCCCGTACGCTGACAGGATCGGTGACATCGAGCGGAACAGCCACGGCAGTCCCGCCATCCGCTGTAATCTCCGCGACGAGTTCATCGAGCCGATCCTTACGCCGCGCGGCAACAGCGACACGCGCTCCGGCTTTTGAGAGCACACGGGCAAAATGTCTGCCGAGACCGGACGAGGCGCCGGTGACGAGGGCCGTTCGCCCGGACAAAGAAAAGATCGATGCTGTCATGCCAGACAGACTAACCGCCTGCTGTGCGAGAGAGAAGGCCGTTCTGGCGGCCCCCGCTTTCATTCAGTCAACCAGACGCAATCAGAGCCAGCGGAACTCGCCGGCTCTGCCTCATCGTGTGAACGCCCCGACGGTGCGCGGGAGCTATTTCTTCAGCAGCTCCGCCTGACGGACGAGTTCTTCGAGGAAAAGTTTACGGTGCGCATCGGTGGACCACTGGTTCTCAGGAAACAGCGTGGTGCCGACGGTCGCAAACTTCTCGATCACGGCAGGGTCTTTCAGGGCGACATGCAACGCCGAGTTGATCTTGTCGATGGCTTCTTTCGGCGTCCCCTTCGGCGCGTAGATCGCGTTCCAGAGCGTCATCGTCATGGCCGGGTATCCGGCCTCTGCCGCGGTCGGAACGTCCTTGATCGACGGGATGCGCTCCGTGTCGGTCACGAGGTAGCCCTTGATCGTGCCGCCCATGACCTGCGGAACGGCGTTCGTGGACTGATCGCACATCACGTCGATCTGCCCGGCGACGAGATCGTTCATGGCCGGTCCAGTGCCGCGATAGGCGACGAAGGTGAACTTCTTGCCGAGCACCTTCTCCATCAGCAATCCACAAACGTGCGAGTTGGAGCCGACGCCGGCGTGTCCCATGGTGAACTTGTCGGGATTGGCGACCATCCAGTCGAACAGTTCCTTGGCGGTCTTGTGCTCGAGGGCTTTTTTGCCGACGACGGTCATCGGCCCGCGATTGATGAGGCCTACGGTTTCGAAGGCGCCTTTGGTGTCGTAGCGCAGATTGTCGTAGAGGGCCGGTGCGGCCGTGATGCCCTGATGGTGCAGGAGCATGACATAGCCATCCGGTGCAGCCTTGGAGACGCGTTCCGAACCGGTCGTTCCGCCGGCGCCGGCCACGTTCTCGATCACGATTTGCTGGCCCAGCGTACGGCTCATGTGTTCACCGACGACGCGGGCGATGGTGTCGGTGGGACCGCCGGCTGCGAACGGCACGATGAACGTGATGTTCTTGGTCGGGTATCCTTGCGCAAATGCCGTGGCGGACAGGCCCAGAGAAGCCGCGGCGATCAGGCCGGCAACGCCGCGCCTGCTCCAACGTGAATTGGGCATTCAATTTCCTCCAAAAATCTTGTCATGTTTGGACAGCGAAAACCGCCAATCCATCTGGTCTGCTGTCTGAGACCAGGGCGCTGCCATGAGCCATCCTCCGCATGGCTGTCTGATTTGCATTGCATTCAGGCCGTTTACGGCTGAACCTGTATCTTATAAAGACCAGAGGTTCACACAAGCGGCCATTGGTCCAAAACGAAATTCAATTCGGGGAGCGAAAGTGTCCAATATTCCGCAGTTTCTGGTTCACAGTCCCAAAGATAACGTTGGCGTCGTCGTCGTTGAGGACTTGAAGGCCGGCACGAAAATGCTCGGCGTGATCACCGAGAACAATACGACGACGGAGATCGTCGCCACACACGATATTCCGATCGGCCATAAGGTGGCGCTGACGGACCTGAAAGACGGCGATACGGTCATCAAGTACGGCGAGGATGTCGGCCGGATGAAAGCTGCCGCCAAGCCCGGCGAACACGTCCACGTCCACAACATGAAAACAAAGCGCTGGTAAGCGTTCGCGGGAGGAATAGGAATAATGGCTGCGAAATCCAATTTGCGGTTTAATGGCTGGCGGCGTGAAAATGGCCGCGTCGGCGTGCGCAATCACGTCGTCATTATGCCGCTGGACGACCTGTCGAACGCCGCCTGTGAGGCGGTTGCCAACAACATCAAGGGCACGATGGCACTGCCCCATGCCTATGGCCGCCTGCAATTTGGCGCCGACCTCGATCTGCATTTCCGTACGCTGATCGGCATCGGAAGCAATCCGAACGTCGCCGCGGTTGTCGTCATCGGCATCGAGGATGGCTGGACCGGGCGTGTTGTTGACGGCATCGCCAAGACCGGCAAGCCGGTAGTGGGCTTCGGCATCGAAGGCCACGGCGACATCGCAACCATCGCCAAGGCGTCCTACGAGGCCAAGAAGTTGGTTCAGTGGGCATCTGAACTGCAGCGCGAGGAGTGCGATATCTCCGAGCTGTGGGTCTCGACCAAATGCGGTGAGAGCGACACGACCACCGGTCTGTCCTCCTGCCCGACGGTCGGCAACATGTACGACAAGCTCATCCCGCAAGGCATCTACGGCTGCTTCGGGGAAACGTCGGAAATTACCGGGGCCGAACACATCGCCAAGGCTCGTGCTGCCACGCCGGAGATCGGCGAGAAGTGGTACAAGATGTGGAAAGCCTATCAGGACGACGTCATCGAGGCACATAAGACCGACGACCTGTCCGACAGCCAGCCGACCAAGGGCAACATCGCTGGTGGGCTCTCGACGATCGAGGAGAAGGCGCTGGGCAATCTCGAAAAGATCGGCCGCACTTGCTCCTACATCGATGTGCTTGAGCCTGCCGAAGCGCCTGCAAAAGGGGCTGGTCTCTACTACATGGACACGTCATCCGCAGCGGCGGAGTGCGTCACGCTGATGGCCGCTGGTGGCTATGTCGTCCATACGTTCCCGACCGGGCAGGGCAACGTAATCGGCAATCCGATCGTGCCGGTGATCAAAATCTCGGGTAACCCGAAGACGCTGCGCACGATGGGCGAACACATCGACGTCGACGTCACCGGTATCCTGCGTCGCGATCAGACGCTCGATTCCGCGGGCGACGAACTTATCGACATGATCGTGCGCACCGCCAACGGCCGTCTCACGGCCCCCGAAGCGCTCGGCCATCGCGAGTTCGTCATGACCAAGCTCTACCGGAGTGCGTGAGCAGTCGATGCTCAGATGACAGCGGGCGGCGTGCAGTTTCCGCAGCACCGCCTACGGTTTCCGGGCCTTGTGCCCGGGAGCCATATCGCTACACACTTGGTGATATCTGTCTCGCCGGCGTTCGCTTGCCCGGCGCCCTTCGAGAAAGCCTGACACTGTGAAAATCACCCGCATCCGCGAAGCCACGGCGCCGATCAGCTCCGAAATCCGCAACGCCTACATCTCGTTCACGGCCATGACGGCGAGCATCGTCGCGGTCGAGACGGACGTGGTTCGCGATGGTAAGCCGGTGATCGGCTATGGCTTCCTGTCGAATGGCCGGTATGCCCAAGGCGGCATTCTGCGCGAGCGGTTCATTCCGCGGATCATGGCTGCCGATCCGGCGACGCTGATCGACAAGGAGCAAGATAACCTCGATCCGTTTGCCATCTGGCGCACGTTCATGACCAACGAGAAGCCGGGAGGGCATGGCGACCGCGCACATGCGGCTGGCGCACTCGACATGGCGGTATGGGATGCCGTGGCCAAGATCGCGGATAAGCCGCTGTGGCGTCTGCTGTCGGATCGCTTCAACGGCGGACAGGCCGACGACAAGGTGCTCGTCTATCCAGGTGGTGGTTACTACTACCCCGGCAAGGAACTGGACGGCCTCAAGGACGAAATGCGCCGCTACCAGGACCAGGGTTATCGCGTCGTCAAAATGAAGATCGGCGGAGCTGATCTCGCGCTCGATGTGAAGCGCATCGAGGCGGTGCTCGAGGTTGTCGGCAGTGGCCAGAACCTCGCCGTCGATGCCAATGGACGGTTTGATCTCGAAACCGCGCTCGCCTACGGCAAGGCGATGCAGCCTTATGACCTGTTCTGGTACGAGGAGGCGGGTGATCCGCTCGACTACCAGCTCAATGCAGTGCTGGCGGAGCACTACAAAGGCGCGATCGCGACCGGCGAGAACCTGTTTTCCGCCATCGATGCCCGCAACCTTCTGCGCTATGGCGGGATGCGGTCTGACCGCGACTGGGTGCAGCTCGATCCGGCATTGTCGTACGGTCTCACCGAATATCTCCGGGTGCTCGATGTCGTGAGCGAAATGGGCTGGTCGCGGCGGCGGTTCATCCCGCATGGCGGCCACCAGCTCGCGCTCAATATGGCGGCGGGCCTCCAGCTCGGCGGTTCGGAAAGCTATCCCGGCGTGTTCCAGCCTTACGGTGGATTTGCCGACAACATGCCGATCGTAGATGGTTACGCGCGGTTGCCGGAAGCTCCCGGCATCGGCATGGAACTGAAGCCCGCA
>JAEYYQ010000055.1 GCA_023428365.1 Pseudomonadota bacterium
GCTCAAGGCAGAGCGCGACCCGCAACTCTCCGCACCCGACGTGCCCGCCTGGATCCTCACCTGTGACGACGGCGTATTCCGGATCATCGTGCACGCCGACATGGCGGATCGAATCACCAAGTTGCAGTAGCGCCTTGTCCCCAGTCAGGAGCGCACACTCTCACCCAGCCAATCGATGGCGGCCTGCACGCCGCCACGTCCATGCGGAACCGATGTCGCCGCCAACGCCGTTTCAACGACGCCAAGCGTACCAAGCACCATCGGCGCATTGACGTGGCCCATGTGCGCGATCCGGAATGCCTTGCCGCCTAGTGCGCCAATACCGGTGCCGAGCACCACGCCGCACTTTTCGCGAGCGTAGTCGACAAACTCCTTCAACCCGCCATCGCGCTGCCAGAGCACGGTCGTGACCGAATTCGCACGCTCTTCAGGCGCAGCGATATTGAAAGCGATCGCCTGCCCTTCCGACCAGACACCGACTGCACGGCGCACGGCTTCAGCAAGAATGCGATGCCGCGCGAAGGCATTCTCCATCCCTTCGGCCAGCAGCATGTCGATGGCTTTCCGCAAACCGAACAGCAGATGCTCAGGCGGCGTACCGCAATACTTCTGGTAGTGCTCCTCCCCCTCGCGGAAGCCCCAGTCCCAATACGGCGTATTCAGCGTTGCCGTTTTATGGAGGACAAAGGCGCGCTCACTGGCGGCAACGAAGCCAAGCCCGGGCGGCGTCATCAACCCCTTCTGCGAGCCGGACACCGCGACGTCGATGCCCCAGGCATCCATCTCGAACGGCACACAGCCTATGGAGGCGACGCCGTCGACCATAAAGAGTGCCGGATGCCCAGCCGCGCGGATCGCTTTGCCGATGGCTTCGATATCGTTACCTGCCCCGGACGCGGTATCGATCTGGACGACGAGAACGGCTTTGATCGTGTGCTGCTTGTCGGCCCGCAACCGCGCTTCGACCTCATCCGGCCGAACTGCGCGACGCCAATCGCCCTTCAGAATTTCGACGTCGAGGCCCAGCTTGGCGCCCATCTCGCCCCAACCCACTGCGAAACGGCCGCTCTCCAGAACCAGTATCTTGTCACCGCGCGACAGCACGTTGCAGATCGCGGCTTCCCACGCGCCATGCCCGTTCGCAGCGTAGATGTACGTATGGCCGTCGGTGCGGAACACGCGTTTGAGATCGGCGAGCAAGCTCATCGTCGTATCGACAAGCCCGCCGGAGTAGATGTCCACCGCCGGCTGATGCATCGCCTGAAGCACCTGATCCGGCACCGTCGTGGGACCAGGAATACTCAGAAACTGGCGGCCGGCGCTGACACTCATCGCACGCTCCACATCGCTCTGTTAATCGCGGGGACCGTCATCCCGCGGCGCGATGCGGGCGTCAAGCTAGAGCTGATTATCAGCCTGCCTCATAGAAGCGCACCGGCTCACCTCTCGCGGCACCGAGGATCTCGCCCTGCCACATGACAACGCCGCCCCGCACCAGCGTGCCGACAGGCCATCCGGTCACAGTAACCCCGTGATACGGCGTCCATCCGCAGCGGCTGGCGATCATGCTGTTGTCGATGGTCTGGCGCCGCTTGAGATCGACGACGGTCAGATCCGCATCATAACCAACCGCAATACGTCCCTTGTTGCAGATACCGAACAGGCGCTGCGGACCGTGGCTGGTGAGATCGACGAAACGTTGCAGCGACAGTCGCCCGGCATTGACGTGATCGAGCATGGTGGCAACCAGCGTTTGAACGCCGGTCATACCGGAATGGCTGCCCGGATAAGTGTGGTCCTTCTCCTCGCGGGTGTGCGGCGCATGGTCGGAACCCAGTACGTCCACGACACCGTTGGCAATACCAGCCCAGATCGCCGCCCGATGCCGCTCATCGCGAACCGGCGGGTTCATCTGCGCGTAGGTGCCGAGGCGTTCGTAGCAATCGGGCACAACCAGCGTGAGATGATGCGGCGTCACCTCGACGCTCGCCCAATCCTTATGATCGGCAAGGTAGGCCATTTCTTCAGCGGTCGAGATGTGCAGCACGTGCACACGGCGACGGTGCTTTTCCGCAAGGCCGACGAGGCGCTGCGTCGCGATCAAAGCCGCGATCTCATCGCGCCACACAGGATGAGATGACGGATCCCCCGCTCTGCGCAGCCCTGCGCGTTCCTTGAGCCGCGCCTCGTCCTCGGCGTGGAATGCAGCGCGGCGGCTGATCGCGGCGATGATGCGATCCAGCGACGGCTCGTCCTCAACCAGCAGGTTGCCGGTCGAAGAACCGATGAACACCTTGATGCCTGCGGACCCTTCCAGCCGTTCCAGGGCCGGGATATCGCCGATGTTCTCGCGCGTGCCGCCGACATAGAAGGCGAAGTCGCAGAACATACGATGCCGCGCGCGGCGCACCTTATCCGCTAGCGCAGCCGCGTCCGTGGTCAGCGGATTGGTGTTCGGCATCTCGAAAACCGCCGTGACGCCGCCCAGCACGGCAGCGCGGCTTCCCGTTTCCAGGTCTTCCTTCTGCTCGAGACCCGGCTCGCGGAAATGCACCTGGCTATCGATGACGCCCGGCAAAATGTGGAGGCCCTTGCAGTCCACTACCTCGCGGGCTGCACCGGCATTCAGGGCTCCGAGCGCAACGATACGGCCTTCGCGAATGCCGACATCGCGTTCCGCCGTACCGTCATGGTTGACGACGGTGCCAGCTTTCAACACCAGGTCGATCGTCTCGGCCATCAAACTCTCCTTCCGCTTGCCACGTCGCGGTCTCCTGCTTACCTAGCTGTCACGGCACGTTGGCCGCCAGCAGTTTCTTCGCACGGCGCAGGCCAGGGACCAGGGTTCACACATG
>JAEYYQ010000081.1 GCA_023428365.1 Pseudomonadota bacterium
ACCTTGCTGCGGACTGGCCACTGGTTGCCGGGCTTGGTCATGAATTTGACGCGGACGATCATCGCCGAGTCATCCATCTCGATGACACCCTGGCATTTCAACGGCTGCATGAATTTCGGCCCGATTTCCGGATCTTCGAGCATCTTCTGGCCGAGCTTCTTAACCAGTTTGCGGACTTTTTCGATGTCGGTGTCGAAAGTCAGCCGAAGCGGCAGCTTCATGATCACCCAATCGCGCGAATAGTTTTTGAGGTGTTTGATTTCGCCGAATGGAATGGTGTTGAGCGGTCCGTTCTGGTGGCGCAATTGCATGGAGCGGATAGAAATGTTTTCGACCGTACCTTTTACCGGGCCAACTTCGACATATTCGCCGCGCCGGAAAGCGTCATCGGCCAGGAAGAAAATTCCCGAAATGATATCGCGTACGAGAGCCTGGGAGCCGAAGCCTATAGCGACGCCGACAATACCGGCACCAGCGAGAAGCGGACCTGTGTTTATGCCGAGCGCGCCGAGCATGGCGAGCGCGGCGAACACCACAATGAAGATCTGAGCTGTCCAGCGGATCAGCGGAAACAGCGTAAGAATGCGCGAGCCTTCACGCCCTCCTTGCAGCTCATCGTGATCATTGGCAGCATGTTCCAGTCGAAGCCGGGCATGCTCCACGGCCAGCTGGCGCTCGGTCCAGATTCTCACCGCCTCGAATGATCCGTAGGCCAACAACGCCAGGAGGATAATCTCAAACAGGGATCCGGCAACACGCTCTCCGACGCCCTGCTTGGCCAATCGGAGTACATCGATATTCCAGAGGCGGATCAACACGAAGAAAATCGCAATTCCCAAAGCCGTGCGGACGATACGCACCATTCCGCGCTGCGTCTGCTCGTAGGCCGCCAGGACGATATCGCTATCGGTTTTGGGAGGAGGAAACAGTCCGGCAACCAACGGCCGAATGGTCAGTTCGAGGACGGGCAGGAAGAGGGCCAGCAGCAGTGTAATGTGCAGCGCTGCTACCGATACTTTTTCTGCATTGCCTGTTGCCACGAGCGTGGCCGCAAGCAGCCATTGAGCTACGATGATGGAGATTGCAAGAGCCGGCCAAAGCTTGGCGATCCGCACCCAAGCCGTGGGGTTGTCATCACATGCATGCAGCAGCATGCCGGTGATCGCGTTTCGGGCGCTCCAGATCGTGGCGGCCGTCAATCCGTAAGCGATTGTGACCGCCCAGAAACCGATTCCGGTGCGTGCGCCTTCAAAACCAAAGTGAGATGTCCAGCGGAACAGAGCGTCGCCAACCGCGAGAATTGAAGCAACAGCAACGACGCGGTTGGTCAGAAAGTGCGCAGTGACGTCGTCGACCTGGCACAAACGCAGGTTGGGCTGATGTGGAGCAAAAACAAATCGCGCCAGGAGCCACATGAGCCAAGCAAGCGCCCCGGCAGTAATGATGAGCGTGGCCGTTTTTAAATCGTTGAGATTGACGTTCAAGAATATGAATGCCGTGAGTGAGGCTACCACGAAGAAGGCGAGCAGAACGGCAAACTGAAGTGCAAACCGCTTCACGAGTGTGCTTATGACCTGGCGTAGGCCATGTCCGTTCGTCTGGGTAATGACCTCCGTCGCTGGTTTCAGCAGGCGAGCAACCATGCCGGCGGCGGCGAGACCAGCAGATATGGAAATTCCGATGAAAAGGAGGAAACTGAGTGCGCTGCTCATTGGCCGACCATTCAATTGCTGCTCAAGGCTTGCTGCCAGAACACCAGGGATTTCCGGCAGGCGCTTCACGTTGTCGAACATTTCAATGACAATCGCGACCGCGACTTGCCCGATCATGTGAACGAGGGATTCGCGTGGCGGCAGGGGCGCGCTCTCGGCATGGCTCGCTGCCTCAGCATCGTATTTCTGAATGAGCAGTGCGCGCGCTTGCTCGTCACTCAGGCGGGAAACGAATTCTCGCGCTGCCTCGGGAGTCATCTGATCAGGCGGGCTTGGATTGGCGGCTGGGGCTGTTTTCGCGTGGGGAAGCCCAGGAATTTGACCAAAGGCCGGATCGCTAACGCCGGGACCGAGCAAGCCAAAGAAAAATGCGGCCAGCATGAGACTCGCCGCCGGAGCCAGCAGGAGATGAGTCCCCCTGGCTTCTCGCTTTACCTGAAACAACGATAAAACCTGGAAAGGGCTTAGCAACACGGACATTACTTCTTTTAATTAGCGCTACAACAAAGTAATGCGAAAGTTCTGAGACAAGTTCCAGATATGCTTGAATTATCCGTTAACCGCCTTTTACTTCGGGCGGGGAATTCCGCATGAACGTTTTGAATGGGCTGAAGCCCGTTACCGCCCTTTGAGGCGTGCGAGCCAATCGCGCAAACGTCCGGTCAGAATCCGCAACATGAGGGAAATACCGCCGAGCTGTTGCGGTGCGGCTTCTACGCCGCTGAGGCGCGCATCGACGCTTTGGGCGAAGAGTTCGCCGATCCGAGCGACCAGATCTCGAACGAGCCCGGATCTGCTGAACTGCGCCAGCGGGCCGGTGAGCGAATAGCTGATTGCCGCCTGAACTTCGGTTTGTTCCTGGTCGCGAACGGTGACGGGGAGCAACTGGTATTCAACCCTGCCGGTCGCTCGCGAACCGGATTTCCGGTCATTGCCGCGCCCCTCAACGACCTGTCGGTATTCAGCGTCGAACCGCTCGAACGTTCCTTCACCGGCGAAGCTGGCGACAATGGGCCCGAGTTTCACCTCCATATGCCCGCGCGCCTGTCCGTCTTGAACCGGTCCGTCGAGCACCATGCCGGGCATGCAGCGGGCAATTTCTTCCGGGTCGGAAAGAATGCGCCAGACATCATCGCGCGGGTGGGGCAGGGTGAAGCTCTGTGACAGTCGAGTCTGACCATCGACGATCTCGATCGCACCGACCGTGACTTTGATCGGATCGCGTCGTGATGTGGTAACGGGGGCAGGTTTTGTAGAAGGCGCGGGTGTTTTTGACGGACGCGCAGAGGCTACCGGAGCCGCAATCGCTACGGTCGCAGCCGTTGGCCCCGGCGCCGGGCCGAGCCACTCGGAACGAGATGAGGCGGTCACCGGTGATGGGGTGTCCATCATCCGCTCGATGGCATTGACGATGCCCGCGTAGCCAGTGCACCGGCAAAGATTGCCGCTCATTTCGAAACGGATTTCCGGACGGCTCAGACCGCTTTTTCTGCGAACCAAGTCGCGCGCGGCAATCAGCATGCCGGGCGTGCAAAAGCCACATTGAAGGGCATGTTCCTCGGTGAACGCTTTGCGCATTCCGGCCATCAGGGGATCATCATCGAAGCCCTCGATGGTGCGTACGCTGGCGCCGTCGCAAGCCACCGCATAGGTGATGCACGAACGCGCGATCTCACCATTGATTTCGACGGTGCAGGCGCCGCAAATGCCATGTTCGCAGCCCAAATGCGTGCCGGTGAGGAGGAGTTGCTCACGCAGGAAATCCGCGAGATGCGTGCGTGGTGTAACTTCGGCAGAAACGTCCTTGCCGTTCACGTTGAGTGCGATCCTGGTCATGCCACGAGCGCTCCTTGCATGGCGCGGCGAAGCGCTGCGACGTGAATGCTGATTTCGTACGGATCGTCCATTCCGGCCTCGCGCAGATGATCGGACATGCGCGACGTATCGAGGGCATCGGGATTGAGATCCGACAGGCCAACGACTTTCCCATCGATCACAATCGGACGGCCTTGTGTCGAACCGGCCACCAGACGCAACACGCTGCGTTCCGGGTCATGCACCGCGACGCCAATGGCTTCGGCAAACTCACCGGTTTTGCGACAGATCTTGTGATAGCCGCAGCGCGCCTTGCGCGACAATTTCCGGATGCTGATGCCGACAACGATCTCTTCGCTGGCGAGATCGGTATCAAGCGCACCGCGCATGAACGTCGATAATGGCGTTCGGCGACGGCCACTGGGACCGGCAATGAGGAGATCTGCAGCAAGCGCGGTGAAACAGGATAACCAGTCGGCAGCAGGATCGGCGTGCGCCAGGCTGCCACCGACCGTGCCGCGCGTTCGTACCGCCCGATAGGCGATGCCTTTGGCGACGTGCGCGAGAAAACCATGCGAAGGATCCACCGCAACCCGACGGTCCTCAATCGCGGCATGAGTGACGGTTGCGCCTAGCGTAATCGCGTCGGCTGTTTCTTCGACACTGGCAAGCTCGGAAATTCGCGTGATGTCGATGAGCAGGGCCGGTTGCGCGAGCCGCAGATTGAGCATCGGCCCGAGCGTTTGTCCGCCAGCGATGATCTTGGCGTCCGGTTGGGTGGAGAGCAGACTGACAGCTTCTTCAACTGTCTGCGGTCGCGCATAATCGAAGGCAACCGGTTTCATGCCGCCACCTTCCGCTTATTGGCAATGGCCTCGACGATGCGGCGCGGTGTGATCGGTGACACCAGCAGTTCCGCGCCAAACCCCTTCAACGCATCATTGATTGCATTTGTGATGGCAGCGGGTGGTGCGATGGCTCCGCCTTCGCCGAGACCCTTCTGGCCGAACCGGGTGTAGGGCGACGGTGTCTCCATGTGCAGAATGCGGACCTCCGGCATTTCGGTTGGGCCCGGCAGTAGATAATCCGATAAAGTCGATGCCAGTGGCTGGCCGCGGCCGTCGTAAGGCATTTCCTCGTAAAGCGCCGTGCCGAGCCCTTGTGCGAGCCCCCCGTAAATCTGCCCGTCGACGATCATCGGGTTTACGAGCACGCCGCCGTCCTCGACGATCACATAATCGAGGATATCGACCTCACCTGTTTCGGCATCAACGGAAACCACGGCGGCATGCGCCGCGTAACTAAAAGTGCCGGTATCGCGTTTGGCCTTGTAGCCGGCGGTAACGTCCAGGCCGCTCGGATCGACGTCGGCAGGCAGATCCTGTGGCCGGCGGTACCAGGTACGAGCGATATCGGCGACCGAGATGCGTCCACTGGGGCCGATCACTTCGCCGTTTTCAAGCCGCACATCATCGATGTTGCACTGGATCAGCTTGGCGCCGATCCGCTTTGCCCGGTCTGCAAGCTGATCGCACGCAGCCGCGACCGCGCCACCGGCCACGATCATGCAGCGCGATCCCCAGGTTCCCGTCGAATAGGGCGTGTTCGCAGTGTCGCCGTGGACGACCTTGATGCGCTCGTGTGGCACGCCGAGGATTTCGTGTGCGACTTGCGATAGCGTTGTCTCGTGTCCCTGGCCGTGGCTGTGGGAGCCGACCCTGACTTCCAGTCCACCATCCGGCGTGAAGCGGGCCTGGCATTGTTCATGTCCGGGAACAAACGGGATGCCCCATCCGGCGTAGACACTGGTGCCATGCCCAGCCTGCTCGGAGTACATCGCGACGCCGATTCCAAGATGACGGCCGTCGGCTTCCGGTTGCGTCTGGCGCGTGCGCACTTTTTCGAGATCGATGGCCGCAATGGCGCGGCGCAGGGCTTCCGGATAATCGCCGGAGTCGAAATGCCGCTTGCTGATGTTGTCGAATGGCATTTGCTCAGGTTGGACGAGGCTTGCGAAACGCAACGCCGTCGGTTCTTTCCCGGCCGCTCGCGCCAGCGCATCGAGTGTGACTTCCAGCGCGAAGCACACGCCGGTGCGCGCAACGCCGCGATATGGCAGGATTGGCGGCTTATTGGTCGCCACCGAATAGGTGCGGCAACGATAATGTGGAAAATCATAAAGGCCGGGCAAAATGCTGCCGATCTGACCGGCTTCAAGGCATGCGGAAAACGGATAGGCGGAATAGGCGCCGGAATCGACCGTCGCCTCGCAATCGAGCGCCAGCAGTCGTCCGTCAGCATCGGCGTAAGCGGTTAAAATGTAATGATGCTCGCGACAGTCGGCGCCGTTGATCAGATTTTCGCGGCGGTCTTCCAGCCATTTCAATGGCACGCCGAGTTTGCGCGTCGCCCACGACAACGCGACTTCCTCGGGCAGCAGAATGCCTTTGTAACCGAAGCCGCCGCCGACGTCCGGCGCGACGACCCGCACTTCAGCTTCATCTATTCCGAGACATTCGGCCAATCCGGTGCGGACGATATGAGATTGTTGCGTTGAGCTATAGACAAGAAGCTGCCCAAGGCGATTGCTCCAATGAGCGACCACGCCACGTCCCTCCAGCGGGGCCATGGCCTGTCGCGCGGTGCGCAATTCGCGCGTGACTGAAAAGGCAGCTTTTTCTTTTGCAGCTTCAAAATCGACATCGGTATGCGTCGTGAGAAACAGGTTATCGCCCCAGTGCTCATGCACCAACGCTGCACCCGGTTTTCGGGCTGCGAGCATGTCGTGCAGTGCGGGCAGCTCCTCCAGATCGAGTTCGATTTCCGAGGCGATGTCTTCTGCTTCTGCGCGCGTCGGCGCGATACACATCGCGACCAACTCTCCGACATGGCGGACTTTATCCGTCGCGAGTACCGGCTGAACGGATGATTTGAAACCCGGAAGCGCGGTATCGGCGCGGATTGCCGAAACGCCTGTCAAATCTTCCGCAACATAAACGTGGTCGCGGAGATGGGGAGGAATGACGATGTTGCGGATGCGGGCGTGCGCGAGAGGACTCC
>JAEYYQ010000217.1 GCA_023428365.1 Pseudomonadota bacterium
AATACAAGCTTGTAGCGCGCAAAGCTTGCCGCCAAGACGGCAATGAGCCCCGAGATGATGGCCAACAGCCGACTGCCGATTGATAGCAGCTCTCCAAGTACCAGCGCGCTTAGCGCACCGACCACAGCGGCAATCAACACCAAGACAAGAATGCTAGTAGAGACTACGCCAGAGCGATCGCCAGAATCTGCCATTTCATTCGTCCTCTTGTGAACCAGCGACGACTACTATCCGATTTGGATGAACAACGGGAGGCGCTTGAGCTTTTTGATCTGATCAATAACGCGGCTTGTTCAGCCATCGCAGTGTCGTCGCGTTCCCTGTCATGGGTAGCGATATCGTTCTCATTCCCGCTTGCAGCAAAACTCGGCAACTACCACGCTCGCAGCAATGCTCACAGGTCGCGTCTGGTTCGCAACTCGCTAGCGAAGTGGCAGCGGATGTCGCAGCCATCTACAACTTCAAGCGCAGGAACATCAGTCTCGCAAATGGGCTGACGGAGCGGACAGCGCGGGTGAAACCGACAACCTGACGGCAGATTGATCGGGCTTGGCACTTCCCCCTTAATCGCGGGCTCGGGAAGGGATCGCATTGCGTCGGCACGGCGATCTAGAACAGGAGCAGCCGCGAACAGCGCCTTCGAATACGGGTGTGCCAGACCCGCCTGAAGTTCATCGCGCGTAACACTTTCGACCATCTCTCCAAGATACATAACCACGATGCGATCCGCTATGCGGCGCACCAAGTGCAGGTTAATCACATGCCGCTTACAACCGCACTGGACGGCCCGACATGGGCCGCACTGACGCTTGCGCAGCCGCGCCCGATATCGGAGGCCCGCGCAAATGCCACAGAAGCCCCCAGCGAAGCCGCACGCGCGGCCAAGACGGCGGAACGGGTAGGAAGCGCGGCGGTCGGCGTAGGCGTCACAGAAGCCGCCCTGTCGCCGTTTGGCGGCATATCCGGGGTGCTGGATTGGATCACGGGCGCAAGCGAGAAGGTAGGTGCGCTGACTGACGCGTTTACACCGTTCAAAGACCTGTTCGCCGTGCTCGCTTCCAACTGGATGCTGATCGCCATCGCTGCGGGGATTGGCCTGCTCCTGATTGGTCGCCGCGTATTCCGTGACGAGCTTGCATCCTTCCAAAACGGGGAGTGGTCATGATCGCTCTTGCCACGTCCCGCGTAGGCATTGCAGCGGTCGCTTTGATCGTCGGCTTTCTGTATGGGCACTACGTCGCCGGGCGCGGCGAAGCCGTGCGGACGCTGCGGGCTACCATTGAAAGCCTGCGGCTTGATTTGGCCGTAAGCGAAGCATCCAGCAAGGAGGCGGCAAAACAGGCCGCTTCCCTACGCAACCTAAAGACAGAGCTAGAAGGGAGGCTTGATGCTTACGCAGCCGAGCTATCCGCGCGGAACAATGTCGATGCTTGTCGTCTTTCTGACGATGACATTAACAGCCTGCGCGGGGTCCAAAAATGAAATCGCACCTAAGAGAATACTACCCCTCTCATCCTCTGCCGGTGATCTATTTCAGCCCGCCCAGCATCCGAAGGTCCGCAAGGGCGACGATGCGCGGCGAAAGCTTGCCGAGACATCAGCGGCTCTCACAATCGCGAACAGGCGCATCGCGGGGGCGCGCGCTTGGTATGACACAATTCAGGCGGGGAGCCGGTAGCTTGTCAGATCAAATCGGGGATATCCGCGAGGATATAGGGGGATTAAAGGCGGCGGTCACGGCGCTGGCAGACAGCGTGAAGTCGATGGCTGAGACATCAACGGCGGGCCGGTCCCGCATTTACGAGAAATTAGAAACCGTCAGCATCGCGGTCGCCGATGTTCAAGTGAAGGTGGACGACCTCAAGCGGCGAGTTGATAAGATCGAGCCGTTCACTCAGGAGTTGCAGACGCGGGCGTATCAGATACAGGGGGCGGGGCAGCTTGGCCGGTTCCTTTGGTGGGTCGGCGGCTTCGACCTGACCGCAGCGGGCGCGCTGTACGCATCGTGGGACAGCTTATCAAAGATATTCCGTCAGCCTTGACGGTACGAAATCCCCGGTGGTTGCTCCGGGGATAGATGCCCTCTTGGGCGTTTCCTCCCTAGACCAACTTGGCCCGCCAGCGCTCGACGCTGTGCGGGCCTTTTTTTGTGCCTTGGGTTAGGCAGAACGCCATAGGAACGCCCTGCCTAACCTTGGGAGGGTTAGGCTTTGCCTAACCGCTCTAACCTCTTGATATTGCTAGGTTGGCGTAATCCTGCCGGGATCGCCAAAAACATCAACGCCTTACAAAACGGCTGCGCCGAGGGTGTCCAGGGTATTGTCCAGGAAACCCCTTTTTTTCGCAGGTGCAGCATGACCCAGGCATACCCATTGCAGTGGCCTGACGGCTGGCCTCGGACGCACCCTGACGGTCGCGTTGTCGGCAAATATCACTTCCGCCGAAACGGCATGAGCAACCCCTATTGGACGTTCGGAATCCCGATCGAGAGTTCGCGACGGCCGCCCGATCAGGCAGAGTGTCGCTGTGTGCCGTCATCGACGCAGAGAGCGAGGACGCGGCCAGCGATTTGATCGCCAAACACTACCCCGACGCGACGATGCGGTTCCTCGAAACGAGGCCGGACGACTGGCAGCCCAATCCAGGCCACTTCCCGCCGCACGAGGACAAGCAGTGAATTGCCCGCGCTGCGGCTGGTGTTACATGGAACCGTTGCCGCAGAGTGAAGGCAACCCACGTCATCCATTGCGGCGGCAAGCCCTTCGCCAGAAATTTCAATAATATTAATCGACGTCGCCCAAGTCTTAAAACTGAACCGTGCACACGCAATGCACGGTTTTGAGCCGGGTGCCGTATGCGAGGATCAGTACACCGGTCCGATCTGCATCCGATTGCCGATTGTGATCGGCACCACATCGAGGATGACTAGGCCGGCGACTGTCAGCTGACTTTGGCGTGTCTAGGCTTCAGGTTGGTGTGAAACGCGGTTTGGCGAATTGACCTGCAACCCGGAAGAACTCGCGCACTGTACGCAAATCGCGGCGTTGTTTCAGGCAGGCTACGTACTCCGTAAATTGAAGCGATGGATCCTTGATCGACAGCGACACGCATCGACTGTCCGCGCCTGGAAACTCGGCGGCGCTCATCACGCTGACACCCATGCCGATCGCGACCGCTTCGCGGGTGGCCTCGCGGTTGTCGATCTCGATCATCGCGGAGGGGACTGCACCGGCGCGTGTAAGCGAGCGCAGAAATTTCTGCCGCGTCATCGATGCCGGCTCGCGCACGATGATGCGTTCGCCGTGAAAGTCGATTGGCCGGATCGATTGTCGGCGGCTCCATTTATGATCGCGGGGCACGTAAGCCACGAGTTGATAGGTCACGTAATGGACCATATGGAGCTGAGCTTCGCGCGTGCTTTCGGAGGCGACAATTGCGACATCCACTTCATAGTTGAGCAGATCTGTCATCACCTTTTTCGCGCTGCCGGTCGAAAGTGAAACATCGATGTTGGGATGCAGGCGCATGAACTCGTTCAGCACCGGGAGGACGTGGCGCGGGCCATCGGCGCCGACTTTCAGTCGTCCGCTCCGGAGCTTCACGCTCTGGCTCAGGTTCTGTTCGATCTCGTCCTGAAGACGAAAAATCTCCCGGCACAGCTCCAGTGTTCGTTGTCCCGCCTCAGTCGGCACGACTTGTTTGCCGCGACGATCCAGCAGCCGGACACCGTAAAGGTCTTCCAGGGCCTTCACCTGCCAGGACAGCGTCGATTGGCTGACGTGGAGAACCTGTGCGGCGCGGGTGAAGCTGCGTTCACTGGCGACGGCATGGAAGGCGCGCAGATGCAGAAAGTTCATCGGGGCGTTCGCTCACGCAAGAGTTGGCGCCCGCAAGCTCCATGACCTCGCCAAAAGCCGCGGGAGACGCTCGCACCCTATCATCTATTATTTCAATATTGCCAATTGAAACTAACGAATAGACAGATAGCTGCGTGCGGGTCGATGCTGCCAACTCCAAGCTGGGAGGCGGGGTGAAATCGTTGAGAGACATGACACCGGACATGTCCGCGCGGCCTTATCTGTCGATCAGAGGCTTGAATACGCGATACGGCAGCTTCACAGCCCTGCGCGACATCAACTTCGACATCAACGAAGGCGAGTTTGTCTGCTTTCTCGGCCCGTCGGGATGTGGAAAGACCACGCTGCTGCGTACGATCGCGGGGCTGACGCGGCAGAGTGAAGGTCATATCTGGCAAGCCGGGCGCGATAGTTCCGATTTGCCGGTTGCCCACCGCGATTTCGGCATCGTCTTTGGATCCTACGCGCTGTTCCCGAACATGACCGTTGCCGCCAACGTCGGCTATTCGCTGGCAGGCGACCGGACCTACACGCGCGAAGCGCGAGCAAAACGTGTTCAAGAGCTTCTGACGCTCGTAGGCCTGGAGGACGCTGGTGGCAAATACCCCGCACAGCTTTCTGGCGGGCAGCAGCAGCGTGTTGCGCTTGTCCGGGCACTTTGCAATTCGCCGGGTCTGCTTTTGCTCGATGAGCCGCTGTCGGCATTGGACGCGCAGGTGCGCCAACGCTTGCGTCTTGAAATCAAGGCGCTGCAATCGCGTCTGGGGGTCACGACCATCCTGGTAACGCACGATCAGGAAGAGGCTTTGACGATGGCCGATCGGATCGTCGTCATGAACAATAGCGTCATCGAACAGATCGGCTCACCTCAGGATATCTATTATCGGCCTGCGTCTCCATTCGTCGCGAGCTTCATCGGGGCGATGAACATGATCGATGCCGATGTGGGCGCCGATCATGAGCTGAGTTTGAATGGGTTCTGTCTGAAGGTCCGTGGATCTCCAGACGAATTGAAGCCTGGCAGCCGGGTCACTCTTTGCATGCGGCCGGAAGATATCCGCCTCATCAAGTCAGACGATCAGGTTGAAAACATCTGGGGCGCGCGCGTCGCCACGGTTGAGTTTCTCGGCACGCTCTTTCGATGTGAACTCAAGCCGATTGGTGATCATGGCCCCAATGTCGTGATCGCGGTCCCGACGGCCGCGATGCAGGATTTCGATCTGTCGCCGGGCGCGCTCGTCCGGGTGAGTTTTCCGGCAGAAAAGTTTCGGATTTTCCCGCAGCAGGGAAATCAAGCAAGAGCCGTCAAACAATAGCAAGAGGACTGTTCCGTCATGCGAAAACGACTAGGCCTTATTGGCGCTGTGCTGCTTGCAGCAACCGGACTGATTGCCCAACCGGCGTTAGCTCAGAAGACCGAGCTGACCGTCTACACCGCATATGAGAACGACGATCTCGCCGCTTACAAGAAGGCATTCGAAGCGGCGAACCCGGATATCGTTATCAACTGGGTGCGTGACTCGACCGGTGTCGTCACGGCGAAACTGCTTGCTGAAAAGGACAACCCACGCGCCGACGTGGTGTGGGGGCTGGCCGTCAGCAATATCAACTTCCTGAAGGCTCGCGATGTTCTGCAGCCTTATAAGCCCGCCAATTTCGATAAAATTCCTGAAAAATTCCGAGACGGCAGCAATCCGCCAACCTGGTTCGGAAACTCGGCCTGGATTTGCGCGATCGTCTACAACGAGATCGAGGGCAAGAAGAAAGGCATACCAGCGCCCAAGACATGGAGCGATCTGACCAATCCGGCCTTAAAGGGCCAGATCGTCATGCCGCATCCAGCCTCGTCCGGCACCGGCTTCATGTATGTCGTGGCCTGGATCCAGGCTTACGGTGAAGAAGCGGCGTGGAAGCTGATGGATGGTCTGCACGAAAACATCAGTCGCTATACGCACTCCGGCAGCGCGCCAGCGGTGATCGCGGGCCGCGGTGAACAGGTTGTCGGTCTTGCATTTGAATTGCGTGGATCGCGGTTGAAGCAGGATGGTGCGCCCATCGATCTGATCATGCCGTCCGAAGCCCTCGGCTGGGATATGAACGCCATCGCGCTCGTGAAAGATACGAAGAAACTCGCGGCGGCGCAAAAGCTGGCCGATTGGGCCGCATCAGATGAAGCGATGAAGATCTACGGCGCTACTCGCACAGTGGTCGCGATGCCGGGCATGGCGAAGGAGATGCCGTATGTGCCCAAGGATATCGGCGACCGCATCATGAAGCAGGACTTTGCTTGGTCGGCGGAAAACCGCGATCGGGTTCTGGCCGAGTGGGAAAAGCGCTACGGCAGCAAATCCGAACCCAAGAAGCAGTAATTCCAGCGTCATCTTGATAGGGCTTCGAAGCGGTATGGCATTGTCGGACGAGGCACGGATCGGTCATCCCTTCGGGATGCGCTATGCGTCGTCGTTCGGCATGCCATCGACACCGACGATGATCCTTATCGCACTCGGCGCATTTATGGCGATGTTCGCCGTCATGCCTCTGTTGCTGATGCTGTGGCGCAGCCTGCAGGATCACAATGGAGCCTACGTCGGACTGACCAACTATCTGGCGTTCTTCCAGCTCCCAGCGGCTGGCACAGTGATCGCCAATACTCTGTTTGTGGCGGTTGTCAGTACCGTCATTACCGTTGCAATCGGTCTGCTGTTTGCGTTGGCAATGACGCACAGCTGTGTGCGCTTCAAGACGTTTTTCCGCAGCATTGCGCTGTTGCCGCTGCTGACGCCATCGCTGCTGTCCGCGATGGCCTTGACGCAACTGTTCGGCAGCCAAGGCTATCTCAGCAGCCTCATGATGGGGCAAAGTATCTACGGCCCGATCGGCATTGTCGTTGGCATGTCGATCGCGCATTTCCCTCACGTATTCATCATCCTCAGCGCGTCCATCGCGTTGTCCGATGCGCGTCTTTATGAGGCGGCGCGCGCTTTGCGGGCTGGTCCGCTTCGTATTTTTTGGACGGTGACGCTGCCGTCGATGAAGTACGGCTTGGTCAGCGCTTCGATTGCCTCGTTTACGCTTTGCCTGACGGATTTCGGTATCCCCAAGGTGATTGGCGGGCAGTTCAGCATGCTGGCGACGGAAATCTACAAGCAGGTGGTCGGGCAGCAGAATTTCCAGATTGGCTCAGTCATCAGCATGCTTTTGCTGGCGCCGGCAGCATTGGCTTTTGTCCTCGATCGTCGCGTGCGGCGGCGTCAGGCGGCAGCGCTGACGAGCAAGGCGGTACCCTTCATGCCGGTGCCGCATGTGGCGCGAGATCGACTGGCGTTGGTGTTGTGCCTCGGTGTCACGATCGTGATGCTGGCAATGATCCTGGTGCCTGCCTACGCCTCATTCATCAAGTTTTGGCCGTACAACCTCGATCTGACACTGCGCAACTACGAGTTCCATCGCTTCGCGGGCGGCGGCTGGGAAAGCTATGCCAACAGCCTCAAGCTCGCGCTGCTGACGGCAACAATCGGGAGCTGCATGGTGTTTGCCGGCGCTTATCTGTGTGAGAAATCACAAGCACCGTCATGGCTACGCAATCTGTATCAGATCCTCGCGATGTTCCCGCTTGCTGTACCGGGACTGGTGCTTGGCCTGTCGTATGTGTTCTTCCTGAACGATCCGAGCAATCCGCTGGAGGTACTCTACGGCACGCTCACGGTTCTCGTGATTTCGACCATCGTGCATTTCTATACGGTGAGCCATCTCACGGCTGTCACGGCGCTGCGCCAGCTCGATAATGAATTCGAACTGGTATCGGATTCCTTGAAGGTTTCTCGTCTGCGGACATTCTTCGTCGTCACGCTGCCGCTGTGTCTGCACGCTGTGATGGACATCTGGATCTACCTGTTCCTCAGTGCCATGACGACAGTGTCGGCAGCTGTGTTTCTTTATTCGCATCAGAACATCGTGGCCTCGATCACGGTCATCAACATGGACGATGCGGGCGAATACGCAGCGGCCTCTGCCATGGCGATCGTGATCGTCGTCACCTGCATCGTTGCGCGATGTCTGCATCTGGTGGCCTCGCACTGGCTCGCGCGGCGCACGCAGACATGGAAAGGGCGCTAGGGACCACATAACCACATCTAAAAATCGCAACCTCGATCCGAGGCACGTGACGCAAGCCAAGACCTAACGAGCTACCGAACATGTCGAAAAAAGAAAGTGCGGCGACACGGATCGTGGTCGTCGGCGCCGGAATTGTGGGCGCGTGCTGCGCGGCCTATCTACGGCGCGAAGGGCACGATGTGACGATACTCGAAGCCGATGAGCCGGCGGCCGGAGCTTCGCGCGGCAACGCTGGCGCACTGAGCCCGGGTAGCTGCATTCCTCTGTCGATGCCGGGCGTACTGAAAGACGTGCCCGGCTGGATCACCGATCCGGATGGTCCTCTGGTCGTCAGGCCATCGTACGCGCTGCAGGCATTGCCATGGCTGCTGCGCTTCGTCGCCTCTGGGCGAGCCAGCCGGATCAATGCGATCGCGGATGCGCTGCATGCTCTGCACAATCCGGTGTACGACAGCTATCAGCCGCTGCTGCAAGCGTCCGGGGCCGGCAATCTGATTCGGCATAGCGGGCAGATCGTTCTCTACCGTAAGCGCAGCAGTCTGGAGTCGGGGATGTCGGGCTGGCAGATGCGCAAGGATCGCGGCAACCGGTTCGAAGTACTCGACCAGAAGGCCGTACATGATCTCGTTCCCGCCCTCGCTCCCGAATTTGAATGCGCTGTATTTCAGCCGCAGCATGGATATGTTGTCGATCCGCAGGCTCTGGTGACGAAGCTGATCGATCACTTCCGGGCTAGTGGTGGCAAGTTGGTTGTTGGGCGCGCGATTGGTCTCAAGCGAACCGGCGACGGTGTCGCGATTGCGCTTGAGGGCGGCCTCAGCCTTGAAACCGACCGCGCTGTTATTGCCGCTGGTGCGTGGTCGAAATCGCTGTTGTCGGGCTTTGGGCTTTCAGTCCCGTTGGAGTCGCAGCGCGGCTATCATTTACATTTGCCCGACCCCGGTATCGATCTGGCGCTGCCGGTATCGTTCTCGGATGGCAAGTTCTACGCGACTCCGATGGCCAGTGGATTGCGGCTGGCCGGGACGGTCGAGTTCGCGGGGCCATCGGCGCCGCCCGATTTCCGGCGTGCGCGCCGTCTCGGCGCAATCGCTCGGAATTGGCTGCCCGGGTTGAATGTTGACGGGGCGAGCGAGTGGATGGGGCGGCGTCCGTGTACGCCGGATTCGCTGCCAATGATCGGTGCGGTGCCGGGAGCCCCCCAGATTCTCCTCGCATTCGGGCATGGTCATAACGGAATGACCAGCGCTCCGACAACGGGGCGTGTCATCGCCGATCTTGTCGCTGGCAGAGCGCCCTTTATCGATCCGGCGCCGTATCGGCCGGATCGCTTCTAACGCGGCGTACGACCAAGGAGATGCAATATGGGTACTGATCACGCCGCAATCGACGAAGCGGCTGTTGTGATTATCGGAGGCGGGATTATCGGCAGTTCGGCCGCCTATCATCTCGCCAAGGCTGGCGTGAAGGACGTCC
>JAEYYQ010000233.1 GCA_023428365.1 Pseudomonadota bacterium
CTATTGGTCCGAGTCCTTCGCCATTCCCATGGGGGTAGGAATTCGCCCTGCCAAATGCCTTTCATGCTACCCTTGGCACGCTCCTGAGACTTGGCGTAGTGGCCCGAAGAGTACTCAGGAAAGTCCATGGCGTGGCCGCCTTCCACCAGCCATTGGCCAAGATCGACGCCGCGCACATCACACAGCGCAACCGTGCGGCCATGACGGTCGGTGGATTTTTTCGTGCACACGATGTCCTTGCCCGCCAGGAACTTCGCCAATGCCGCTTTGATGTTCGAGGCACAATCCCACGGCCTTCGGTCGAGAGTGCACGTTTGACCGCTTTCGATCGCGTCGATCCCCCAAATACGCACGCGTGTTGCCCCGACGTCGATCGTGTCGCCATCGACGACCACGGCCTGCCCGACAATTGCCGCGCTTGCCGAGGTCTGTCTCGTGGTGGTGACCGAGGGGATCCACTGGCCCGATCCGGTTTGAGATGGCGAAGCAGTGCCGGCATCGGATCGGCGGACCCTGATCTCGATCCGCCGTCTTTCTTCGGCCGGCGCCGGCGCGCCATCTGCGGACAATCGATCTCCAAGATCGATCAGTTGAGCGCCCGATAGCGGCAGGATCGACAGCCCAACGAGACGGGGTTCTGCTCTCAGCGCGCGCACGACCGAGACTGCGCGCGCGAAACCCAGGCCGGCATTGTCCGCGGACACCAATGCCTCGTTCGAAGTACCCGCGAGATAAGCCGATGTTGCCTTGTCGAGATTTGACGCGCGGGCGGCCAGCGGCTGCTCGTCAGTGTGCCCGATCACCTCGATGACGTTGACGTCGTATGCCTTGATCGTATCAAGCAGCGTTGCAACGATAGGACCGGTGAGCTTGGATCTGAATTCTGGCGCCAGCTCCGCGCTGCCGGATCGAAAAAAATATCCGTCGGCGTCGCTCAGCCGAATGATCGGCGGCCAGTTGTGCCGCCCAGCGCTGTCTGTTCCGGTCGGCTCCGCTGATCTGCCTGGCCTCGTCCCTACCGCAATGTTCCGCTTTTCGAAAACCAGGCCGCGCCGCAAGGCTGCCGGAGGATCGTCCGGGTTAATCTGGGCCGCCTCCCTGATCGCTTCGTCGTATGCCGCATATTTGCTCAGTTCACTTACGCGTTTCTCGTTCGCCGATCGATGTAGTTCGATTTGCCTCTTCAGCTCGACGATTGTCTGAAGCAACTGATCGACCCGGGCGCGGTCGCTTTCGCTGCTGGCAGCGCGGACGAACTCATCCAGTTTGGCGCGAGCTGTATGCTCCTTTTTCTCAAGATCCGCCAATGCCGAACCGAATGCGAGGAGGAGCAAGAACAGCAGCAGCAGCAGGGTCTCGGCAAGCGTCAGGCCCAGAACTAGGCCCCGCCGATGCTCAGTCTGGCGTGCCGCTCCTCCATGCATGGTCAAACATCCTGCTTTCGCCGGTTGAAGGGCCAGATGCGTCTTTTGCGCTGCGTGCGCTGCGCGAGGTCCTCGATGACTGCCGACAGGCGCTGCAACACTGCCTCCACTCCGCTCGCAAACTTGGTCAACTGATCGTTCAGCCGATCGCTAGGGATCGTCAGCTTTTCTGCCTGTTGCGCAGCTTCCTTCACATGGTCCGCAATGGCCT
This sequence comes from Pseudomonadota bacterium, assembly GCA_023428365.1. GTDB lineage: Bacteria > Pseudomonadota > Alphaproteobacteria > Rhizobiales > Hyphomicrobiaceae > ZC4RG25. The sequence goes on from JAEYYQ010000233.1 coordinate 1,636, forward strand.
GGATTGACACGTTGAGGGCGGATGCGTGACCGGAATTGCCATCGATCGCCTGCTTGAGAATTCGCTCCGTGTGACGTGCCACGGCGTCGGCTGCCTCGATCTGCGCCTTGTTGCCTTTGGTGAAGTGCGCTTCTGCTTCATGCAGTGTCTGAAGGAGAGATGTTCTGAAGGTCTCGAATTCCCTGATCGTTTCTCCGAGTTGGGACCGCAGGTTCGCGGCCGTCGTAGCCAAGTCGCGCCGCACAGCTTCCTGGACGTCGTCAATCTCGTTGCGCATCTGCAGGAATACCACACGTCCGATGATGCCAACGATTGTCGTGACCAGAGCAATGCCAAAGCTGCCCAGGATATCGTTGATCTGAAATCCACCACGCAATTGGAGTAGAGCGGCCGAAAGGCTCGCCAGCGTGAATATGAAGCCAAGGTAATAGAAATTGTCACCGAGCCGATCCGGACGCAGTTTGACCATCGGCATTCGAAGGGCAACGAGGCCGTAGCCGAGCATCAACATGACGGCGCCGGCGGCGATTGTATCAGGCGACCTTACCCAGACCGGCCATGTTGTATCCGAGCCTTCGGCCCCAAGGCGTTTGAGGAAAATGATCCCTGTGAATCCAACGAGAGCCACGAGCAGGAACAACCCCTTATCGGGCATGTCATCGACAAATCGCCGGCGCGGCAGCCGCCGCTGTGCATTATCGAGTACGTCAGCCGCTGCCTCATGAGGGGGCTGGAGCGGTGGCGGGGCCGTCACCTGGTGCTCTGCGATCTCGGTCACAACCCTGTCCTCCAATAGCTCTACATCACATCGATGCTCAGCACGCGCCCTTCGGAGGCGCTAAAAAAATTCTCCCAAAACAACTGATGACCTCTGTCCTGAATTGGCCTGCCGCCGCGCACGGCGCGCGGCCGCAGGAGGTAGAGGATTCGCACCGTGGCCCCCTTGAGCTTTGGTTGTAGACTTGGCCAGGTGGCCGTCTTGCTCAGCTCCGGAAAGGAGATGTTGCTCGATATTTGCGAAAAGCTGGCGCTGTTCTGAACCATGTCCGAAATCAACGTCATATCGAGGCGTTCCGGCGGCAAATTCAAACCGGAGAAGGAGGTTATCGCGGCGGCTTGTATG
>JAEYYQ010000244.1 GCA_023428365.1 Pseudomonadota bacterium
ATATCGATGTCATCGTCTCCAGCCACGACCCGCAGGATGAGGACGTCAAGCGCCGACCATTCGCAGAAGCTGCCGACGGCGCCATCGGCCTTGAGACGCTGCTGTCGGCGGCACTGCGTCTGCATCACAGCAATGACATCAGCCTGATGATGCTGCTGAAAGCGATGACGATCACACCGGCCAAGCTGCTCGGCCTGCCGTCGGGACATCTCGCGAAAGGGGCCCCAGCCGATCTGGTGCTGTTCGACCTCGGCCAGCCTTGGGTCGTCGATCGCGATCAGCTGCCGGCGCGGTCGAAAAACTCCCCGTTCGACGAGAGCAAGATGCAGGGACGAATCCTGCTGACGATGGTTGCCGGCGAGACGGTGTACCAGTACCCTGATCAAGCGCGCGGCTAAGGCGGCGCGCACGTCTCCCTCCCGGTTGATGGACGCCGGATGTCCGAATTCTTCACGACCGCAATGCTGTTGGCCCTTGCCGTCGGCTACCTGCTGGGATCGATCCCGTTCGGCCTGCTGCTCACAAAAGCCGCGGGCCTGGGTGATATCCGCAGCATCGGCTCCGGCAACATCGGCGCGACCAACGTTCTGCGCACCGGACATAAAGGACTGGCAGCCACAACGCTGCTGCTCGACGCCCTAAAGGGAACCGCCGCCGTACTCATCGCAGGCGCGATGGCGCCGGCGGAAGCTGCCAATGAGGCCGCGCTCGTGGGCGGACTAGGTGCATTCCTCGGGCACGTTTTTCCAGTCTGGCTCGGATTTCGTGGCGGCAAGGGCGTTGCCACTTACATCGGCGTTCTACTAGGACTGCATTGGCCCGCAGCCGTCGCGTTCTGCGCCGTCTGGCTCGCGTCGGCCTTTCTCACACGCTACTCGTCGCTATCCGCCTTGATCGCGAGCATCGCCATACCGTTGCTGCTGTGGGGCTTCGGGCTGACGCAGATGGCCGGTTTCGTCGCTTTGCTCAGCGGCCTGTTGATCATCAAGCATCATGCGAATATCCGTCGACTGCTTTCCGGTACGGAAAGCAAGATCGGCGCGAAGGCCTGATCGTGCGGTCCGGGTCGAAGCCGCCACCCCTGCCCGCGACACGAATCGATGATGCTCAGCGCCTCGCCTGCTTGCGCCTGATTCGCTCCGAGAACGTCGGTCCGGTCACATTCCGCAACCTCATCGCTCACTTCGGCAGCGCGCAGGCTGCATTGGATGCCCTGCCGGATCTGTCGCGGCGCGGTGGTCGCGGACGTCCGATCCGCATCTGCCCTGCGGCAACGGCAGAGGCGGAACTTGAATCCGCTGCCCGGATCGGTGCGCGGCCGTTGTTTCTGATGGAGCCGGGGTATCCAGAAGCGCTGGCGACAACGGATGGATGTCCCGCCGTCCTCTACACCAAGGGCAATCACGAACTGCTGAGGCAGCCATCAGTCGGCATTGTCGGCTCGCGATCAGCCTCAGCCGCCGGGATGAAACTTGCACGAATGCTTGCGGACGGTCTCGGACGCGCGGGTTACGTTGTCGTTTCGGGTCTTGCTCTCGGCATCGACGCGGCGGCTCACAATGCCAGCCTCGACACTGGCACGGTTGCTGTCCTGGCCGGCGGCCTGGACATCATCTATCCGCCGCAACACGCAGCATTGCATGCCGCAGTCGGGGAACGTGGCTGTCTCGTGAGCGAGCAGCCTCCGGGATTCCAGCCGCGTGGTGTGGATTTCCCGCGCCGAAATCGCATCATTTCAGGCCTGTCGCTCGGCGTTGTCGTGGTCGAAGCCGCGCGCCGCTCTGGTTCGCTGATCACAGCACGTCGCGCTGCCGATCAAGGCCGAGACGTATTTGCGGTTCCTGGACACCCTCTCGACCCACGTGCGGAGGGGACGAACTTCCTGCTGAAGGAGGGCGCAACGCTTGTGACCTCCTCGGAAGATATTGTTTCCGCCCTTCAGCCATTTGGAAGGCGGAGGGGGACGGCGGCGCCGAGCGAGCGGCTGCTGTGGGAAGAGGCTACTCCCCACGACCCCAACGGGCAGCCCACACACGTTGCGCAGGACGAGCGCGCTCGCATCACTGCAGCGCTCGGCCCGGCGCCGATCAACGTCGACGAGCTGGCTCGCGCGACGGGTCTTCCGATTCGGATCGTCCAAGCAGTCGTGCTCGAACTCGCTCTGGCCGGCCGATTGGAGCATCACGGCAGCCAGCTCGTATCACTTGTTGTTGATAGAGAAGGAACGTGACCGCGAGTCGTATCTCAGCGGTCGGGACTGGTGGGGAGGATGTTCAGAGCGGCACCGCGCCGCTCACGCCGCTTGACGTCGACTTCACGCAATCCGAGTTCGAGGATGCCTGCCAAGGTGGCGCAGTTGACGTGACGTGCGATCCTTTGCAACTGCCGGATCATATCGGACAAATACTCAAGATGCTCCATACCGGCCAAATGCCTCGGCGGCAGGGTCGGAGAAGGATTTGCCCCGCCCCCCTGCACGACCAGAAGTCCGTGTCGGTATCCAGTTGAAGATTGTATCATCGGCCATGCCTCCCGCTTCAGCACGATAGCTGCAGACTCACGCGGAACTACGGTCATGCCTATTATTGGCCATTACAGAAGACAATATTTATTTTTTGCAGATTCCACACATTTGACTTCACAGCGCCCATCTCCCATGTTCCCGCCAATCGGAAATCGAATGCGCAATAATCTTTCGGCC
>JAEYYQ010000251.1 GCA_023428365.1 Pseudomonadota bacterium
AAAGAGGGCCACTGGATCCTGATCAAGGGCGTCAAGATGTGCGATACGTACACGGAGGGGAAATGGACCTTCGTGTGTGATGGCCCACATCGCGGCGCGCGCATCATGGAAATTTTCGAGGTCAAAAAGGCGATCGACGCCTGAAATGGCGGCACGACATTTGTGACTGGCCACCGATCAACTTTGCCTTGCGTCGACCTCATGCTAAGCATCTCGGAACGATAAAAATTTCGTCCGGGAGGACTGCGTGGCATTTCGCTCCGAACGCCCCACCATTGCGCTGGCGATGGGGGATCCCTCTGGTATCAGCCCCGAACTGACCGCCAAGGTGCTTGCGGATAAGGATGTCCGCGCTGCGGCCAACTTCATTGTCTTCGGAGATCGCCGTATTTTGGCCGATGGCGAGAAGATCGCCGGTGTAGCGGTCCAGATTCCTGTCCACACCCCGGGTACCTCGGCGACAAGCATTGCGAGCGGCGACGTGTTCGTCGATCTCAATCATCTTGATCCAAGCACAGTGACCACCGGAGAAGCCACGGCAACCGGCGGGCAATTTGCCCTCGCGAATTTTCGAGCGGCATTACGTTTTGCGGCCAAAGGTGGCGCCGGTGCGGTGACGTTCACGCCGTTCAACAAGTTCGCGATGCGGCAAGCGCTGCCCAGTTACGACGATGAAATCGCCATTGTTACGGAGACGATCGGCGCGAAAGTCCACGGGCGGGAGTTCAACGTTCTTCCCAAGTTGTGGAATGCGCGGATCACGTCGCATGTTCCGCTGAGCGGGGTTGCGCCGCTCATTACAAAGGAAGCCGTCATCAATGGTTTGACGCTCACAGACCGCTGCATGCGCGCTGCCGGTTTTGCCAAGCCGCGAATTGCCGTCGCCGGCCTCAATCCGCATGCAGGCGATGGCGGTAATTTCGGGCGGGAGGAAATCGACATCATCGCGCCCGCTGTTGCGGAGGCGCAGGCCAAGGGCATCGTGTGCGAAGGCCCCTTCCCGTCCGACACCGTGTTTCTGCGGGCGAAGCGCGGCGACTTCGATGCGGTCCAGACCATGTATCATGACCAGGGTCAGATCGCGATGAAGCTGATGGGCTTCGAGGAAGGCGTGACACTGATCGGGGGTTATCCGTTCCCGGTCTGCACTCCCGCGCACGGCACAGCCTATGACATCGCGCGCAAGGGCATCGCGCATCCGGGCGCGACACGACAGGCTATGCTCATTGCCGCCGCGATGGCGACGCCAATTTCAGCTCAATCACCCGAGACGCGAGCGCGAATGCTCAACGAAGCTTTGGACGAGGCCCGCAGGGCCGCAGCTTAACGAGGAAACTACGACCCCAAAATCGGGCTCCGCGTAAGGGGCTCGCAAAGCTAACCGACAGGGAGGATAACGTGCAGAAAATTTCACGACGCAAAGTCATGGGCGCCGCAGGTGCGCTGGCTGTGGCCCCATTTGTTGCCAAGTCGGCAGCAGCCCAATCCACGTATCCCAACCGGCCCGTGCAGTTGATCGTTCCGTGGGCTGCCGGCGGCGGCAGCGATACCGTTGCTCGCATTCTCGCTGCGTCGCTGGAAAAGGAGTTGGGCCAGCCACTCAATGTCGTCAACCGCACGGGCGGCGGTGGCCTGACAGGCCATACCGCGATCGCCCACGCAACGCCCGACGGCTACACGATGGGCTTCGCAACCGCTGAAATCGCCACCTACAAAACCCTGGGCCTCGGCGATCTCACACCGGATTCGTTCGACCTCATTTCGCGCGTGAGCACAATTCCATCCGGGATCACGGTCAAAACCGACGGCCCATATAAAGAAGCCAAGGACGTGATTGCCGCGATCAAGGCATCCAAGCATGGCGAGTTGTCCAACTCGGGCACCGGCATGGGCGGCGCCTGGCATCTGGCCGCCGCTGGTCTGTGCAAAGCGATCGGCATGCCCGCCGATCATGTGAAGTTCGTCCCGAGCCAAGGCGGCGCGCCCGCGCTCAATGAACTCGCAGCCGGCGGCCTGTCGTTCCTCACCGTATCGCCGATTGAAGCCAAGGCGCTGTCGGAAGGCGGCAAAGTGAAGGTGCTGGCCGTCATGTCGCCCGAACGGCTCGGACTGTTCCCCGATTCACCGACACTGAAGGAATCGACGGGCCTCGACTGGCAGTACCTCAACTGGTTCTCGTTCGTTCTGCCGAAAGGCGTGCCGGACGACGTGAAGTCAAAACTCATCGCCACAGCGGCGAAGGCACATGCCAACCCCGACACGCGGAAGATGATGAAAGATCGCGGAATTACGCCGATGTGGGAAACGCCTGAAGAGTTCAAGGCGGCGGCTGCAAAGTTCACGCAGACGGCAGGCGAACTGCTCAAGGATCTCGGCCTCGCCAAGACCTGACGGATTCCAGTATGGGGCGGGTGCTGATGCCCGCCCCTCTCGCGGCGGAGCCCCCTCGTGACAGACGACGAACTGCCGATCATCGACGCTCATCATCATTTCTGGGATCTGAGCATGCGCCGCCATCCGTGGCTGGCGCCGGACGCGATGATCCCGTTCCGCTACGGCGACTATTCGTCGATCAAACGCAATTTCATGTCCGACGACTATCGCGCGCTGACCGGTCCCCACCGCGTCGTGGCCACAGTGACCATGGAAGGCGAGTGGGACGAGGATCATCTCGTCGAGGAAAGCGCCTGGATGACCCAGGTCGCTGAACAGCATGGCGCACCCGCCGCTCATGTTGCCCGCGCCTACCTGCATCGTGCGGATGCGGCGGACGTGCTCGCGGCACATGCGCGCTTTCCCATCGTGCGCGGCATTCGCCATAAGCCGGCCGCGGCACCGTCTCCGGATCGGATCGAACACGCCGCGCCAGCGTCCATGTCGGATCCGGCCTGGCGGCGCGGCTACAGCGAACTCGCCAAGAGCGGCCTGCATTTCGAATTGCAGGTGCCGTGGTGGCACGTTGATGAATTACTCGATCTGATCGCCGCCTATCCCGAAACGCCGGTCGTGATCAACCACACCTTCCTTCCCGCCGATCGCAGTCCGGAAGGTCTGCACGGCTGGCGCGCTGCGATGAAACGCGCCGCCTCAGCGCCGCAAACCACGCTCAAACTCTCCGGTATTGGTCTCAAGGGACGGCCGTGGTCGCTGGACGATAATCGCGCGATTATTCGGGACAGCATCGAAATTTTCGGAACCGATCGCTGCATGTTCGCGTCCAACTTTCCAGTCGACGGACTGTGCGGCAGCTTCGAGACGATCTACGCAGGATACAAACAGGCCACAGCAGATCTGCCGCTGGCCGATCGCCTCAAGCTGTTCCACGACAACGCCGTCCGCGTTTACAGGCTGAACATCAAACCACTCACCTGACGGGCGAAACCGCGATGCGCATCATCGATCTCACAATGCCCATCATTGAGGATCATGTGCGCTGGAAGGTTCAGCGGACCGTAGTGGGCGACACCACCGCCGGCGATCTGTTCCAGGTCACCTCGATGGTTCTGAATTGCCACTCGTTCACACATGTGGATGCACGCCGGCATTATTTCGGTGACGGCGCAACGATCGAGGCAACGCCGCTCGATGATGTCGTGGGTGATGCCGCCGTCATCGACCTTATGGACGTCGCCCCCAACGAAGCTATCGGTCCGGAAAAACTCGCGGCACGTTTCGCCCATGTCCGTGACGGCGACAAAATTCTCTTCAAATCCGGCTGGGATCAAAAGCGCTCGTTTCGCACGAAGGAGTTCTGGCTCGACGCCCCGTACCTGACGCGCGAAGCCGCGCTATTTCTCAAAGATAAAGGCGTGCGCACCGTCGCCTATGACTTCCCGCAGGATTACGTCATCCGCCTGCTGCTGCACGGCGAAATCCGGCCCATCGAGGAGCACGTCACGCACGACATCCTCTTGCGGGCCGGCGTCCACATGATCGAGTACGTGGTGAATACGTCAGCTTTGAGCGCTGATCGGGTGCTGTTGTCCGCCGCGCCTTTGAAAATCCCCAACGCTGATGGAGCCCCGGCCAGGGTCTATGCGATCGAGGGCCGTTGATCGCTGGCTACTCAGGCAAACCCGACCTTCGTACGGCTTGAGCGGGCCGCCGATTGCGGCTTATCTCGACCTATTGTTAGGCCTTTGCTGCCTCGCAAAATGGCAACCGGTCTCGAAATTCAGCATGCCGCAGATCAGCTTCAAATTACCGCCAGTTGTCGATGACAGCTTCAGGCGTGTTGGACTATGATCACATTTAGACCTGTTCAAATTAGGCACCGTCGTAGTGAGGAGGGTAGAGTATGCTGACGAGAACACGATTTCTCGTTTCCACGCTCGTAGCAGGCGCGATGTTCACGAGCATCGCAGCGATCCTGCCAGACACCGCTGAAGCGCGAAGCGTGAAATGGGCCCGATCCGGCGACGCGTTGACATTAGACCCCCATGCCCAGAACGAGGGGCCGACGCACGCTCTCAACCACCATATTTACGAGCCGCTAATCATCCGCGACCCGCAGGGCAAGCCACTGCCGGCGCTGGCAGAATCGTGGGCGATCACCTCCAACCCGGAGGTCTGGGAGTTCAAACTCCGCCCCGGCGTCAAATTCCACGATGGCGCGCCATTCACGGTCGATGACGTCATCTTTTCGTATGATCGTGCGCGCCAGCCGACGTCCGATATGAAGTCGCTGCTGTCATCTATCGACGCGCTGATCAAGGTCGACGCCCTGACGCTGCAGATCAAGACCAAGGGGCCTAATCCACTTCTGCCGGCGAACCTCACCGACCTGTTCATCATGAACAAGGCTTGGGCGGAAAAGAACAACCCCACCAAGGTTCAAGACTTCAAGAACAAGGATGAGAACTTCTCTGTCCGTAACGCCAATGGCACCGGTCCGTTCGTGCTCGTCAGCCGCGAGCCCGACGTCAAAACCGTGCTGAAGCGGAACGAGGACTATTGGGGCAAAGGTCAGGTTCCGCTCGAAATCACTGAGCTGATCTACACCCCGATCAAATCGGATGCGACGCGTATCGCCGCGCTGCTTTCGGGCGAGGTGGACTTCGTCCAGGACGTCCCCGTGCAGGATATCCAGAGGCTGCAGGGCGATGAAAAGCTGAGTGTCGCCGTCGGTCCCGAAAACCGCTCCATCTTCCTCGGCATGAACGTCGGCGATCCGGAGCTCAAGTCGTCGGACGTCAAGGGCAAGAACCCGTTCGCCGATAAGCGCGTGCGTCACGCCATC
>JAEYYQ010000314.1 GCA_023428365.1 Pseudomonadota bacterium
CATCAGAATATTGGGCATCTAGATCTCCTGGCGCTCGGTCGGGAGCTTGAGGGAAATTGTAGTGGTTCCGGTCATGCCGCTCACGCGTTCTGCCCGGTCACGATGATGAGCACCGTCAGCGCAAAAAACGCCGCGATGGTGACGAAAAAGACCACCAGCGCCCAGATGTAGCGCGTGGTGTAACGTTCGGCTTCAGGACCCGCGATGTCGCGGATCGAATCCAGTTGCAGCCAGCCGAGGTCGAAAAAACCCTTGAGCCGATGGCCTGCCGGCATTGCCCGCCACAGGCCGATTGCGGCGATCAGCGCCGTCAGCCAGGCGCCGAAAGCGATGAGACCCAGAAGAGAGACGAGGATGGCGAGCATGCTGTTCTCCCCTAGCCTCGCGCGCCGGCCGGCGTCACGAGAGCGCCGCGACGGCTGCCGCAACGACCCACCAGATCCAATCCGATCCGCCCGTCATGCACTTTCGGCTCCACTGGCAGTTCCTGGCCGCTTACTGACTTACGCCGCGTAGATGTCGGTCCAGAGTTCGGACGCCGCCGGCTCCGGATCCGCGGTGGCAAAGTCGGCCGCCTCGGTGACGATGGCGCGGATTTCGGTCTCGATGGCCTTGAGGCTTTCCTCGGTGCCGTAGCGTTTTTCGATGATGCGCTGCTTGACCTGCTCGATCGGGTCGCGCTCGGCCCGCATCGTCGTCACTTCGTCCTTGGAGCGGTATTTTGCCGGGTCCGACATGGAGTGGCCCCGATAGCGGTAGGTCATCATTTCGAGGATGAACGGGCCCTTGCCCGAGCGGGCATGCTCGATGGCGCGGGCGGCGGCGTCGCGCACCAGCCGCACATCCATGCCGTCCACCTGCTCGCCCGGAATGTCAAAACCCTGGCCGCGGCGGGAGAAGTCGTGCTGCGCGGTGGCGCGTTCGACCGAAGTGCCCATGGCGTAACGGTTGTTTTCGATGATGTAGACCACCGGCAGGTTCCAGAGCTTGGCCATGTTGAAGCTCTCATAGACCTGGCCCTGGTTGGCCGCGCCGTCGCCGAAATAGGTCAGCGAGACGGTCTTCTCGCCCTTGTACTTGGCCGCAAAGGCGAGGCCCGTGCCGAGCGATACCTGCGCGCCGACAATGCCGTTGCCGCCGTAGAAGCGGTGTTCGTTGGAGAACATGTGCATCGAGCCGCCCTTGCCGGCAGAAAGCCCGCCCTGGCGTCCGGTGAGTTCGGCCATCACGCCCTTGGGGTCCATGCCGATCACCAGCATGTGGCCGTGGTCGCGGTAGCCGGTAATCGAGGCGTCGCCCTTCTGGCTCGCCATGTTGATGCCTGTGACCACGGCTTCCTGGCCGATATAGAGGTGGCAGAAGCCGCCGATCAGCCCCATGCCGTACATCTGGCCGGCCTTCTCTTCGAAGCGGCGGATCAGCAGCATGTCGCGATAGGCCGCGAACTCCTCGTCCTTGGTGAATTCGGGAATATTGGAAGTGGACTGGGACTTGGCCGGTTTGGCCGCCGCTTTCCGCGCCATGGGCGAATGCTCCAAGATGGGATGACGATGCCGCATTGCGTGCGGCACTCGACCGCACACCTTACCTTAGCCCAGTACGAGCCGCAGCGCCAACTCCTCAGATACATTAAGAAACATGTCTATCAGTCTATTCCGACTTCGATTTCGTCGGTTAACTGAGAAGCAGCTAATGCATCGTATGAACCGGAAATCGGTTTACCGGTTCTGGCATCGACCATGACGATCACATCGTCGGCCTGGCTCATAGACAGGAGTGCACGCGCCCGCTCGGTGAGGATATCGGGGTCAAGCTTGCTGGAGTTGAAAAGCTGCACCCGGTGAGTCGTCGCCTCGATCTCGGCCGCCAGCGCCCCTGACTTGGCTTTCAGCTCATCGATCTCAGCCACCATGATCTTCTGGCTTTCCACACCGAACTGCCCCGACACCACGTTGTAGCCAAGGTAGGCCTGGAACGCGATGAGGAGCGCGGTCAGCGCCAGGTGGCGCCAGAAGGCAGGGCGTTTGAGGCGGGTGGACATGACCAACTCAGGTTGCGAGCCCCGCCACTATGGCTGACGATGGCTTAACGGCTGGTTTGCGAGTCGCTCATCCATGCGTATGGGCTTTGCCCCGGACGCCTGCGCCGAGCACAGCCACATTCTCCGAGCGCGCTGAACTACCATGGCACCAGCGTCACCTCCGGCCAGACGCTCATGGCGCGGGCGCCCTTGGTCTCGTGGGTCTGGCGATTGTCGATCAGCCGGTTGGGCGTGACCCGGAAGGCGAAGAGGTCGTCGAGGCCATAGGGCGCATAGACGGAAACGGACTCGTCGGCCTCGAGCCGCACCCCCACCGCATGGGTCTTGGACGCGAAGCGGTCGATCCCCTCGGCGCTTGACCGCAGCGGCGCATAGGCCGTGCCAAAATGCTGTTCGAACCAGAGATGCACCCTCGCCTGGTTGCGGATCTCTACCGGCAGCGGTAGCCCGGCAAAGACCGCGTTGCCGCGCTGGATCACCACATCTTCGGCCTCGTAGCTGAGGTCGCGATCATCCCAGTAGAAGAGGTCGACATCCTTGATCCCGGTCAGCGGCGGCCGCCCGGTGAGGACGTTCCAGACTGTGTTGTAGACCGCGCCCGAAACGATCCACCAATCCGGCAGGTTCATGCTCCGGGTCCGCGTGAGTG
>JAEYYQ010000376.1 GCA_023428365.1 Pseudomonadota bacterium
CCGTGCTTCTCGAAAATGCGGACGATCTCGAGCGGGATCGCGTTTCGGTAGGGCAACTGACCGCCGGCTGTCGATTTCGACCAGCGCCAGTAATCGGCATGCTTCAAGGCAATGTCGATCGCTATACCATAGCCATGAGCGGATAACTGTGAGGTGCCCGCGATTGGCCTGCAGTTGTAGGCTCCAGCCGAAGGGGCAAGATAAACATCAAAGCGCGCAGGCAGCGCGTCGAGCTCACGAGAGACGGCCTCCAGCCGAGCTGCGACATTGTTGACGGTCGTCACCTTCAAACGCTGCCCCGCCTTCTTGGGCAACCAGATAACATCGACCAGCCGCCGCGCGACTTCGTCCTTCGTGCAGTCTCCGTACATCGTTTTGAAGAAGGCGGCATTGCGGGCGCGACCGGGATCGGAGTTCCGTGCTGGCGGAGAGGCAGAGCCGCCGCGCGGATAGGGCTGCGCAAGCATATCCTCGATATCCGGATCTCTGAGCCAATCCTCGAACGATTTCGCACCTCGGCCATCGTCGAGCGACATCCGCGTGCCGTTTCGCCAGATGAGCGTGTTGCCATCGATGCGTTCGAGATGATCGGGATAGGCTTTCAGCAACCGATCGAGGCGACTGCTGTCTGCTCCGGCGTCATCCGGACGCACAAAAACTACCAGAACCGCAGCAACACAGGCCGCTAGAACCCAATTCCAAACGGTCATGGACATGATGTCGCGCGCACGTAACAACGGACTTCCCACAGGCTGGCGGCAGGCGTTCGAGTAATACACGAAAGGAGGCATTTACCCCCCGCCCGAAGCTGCTACAGTAGTCATTAAGAATTTGGACCAGATGACGCCTGATGATCTGTCGGTTCGCATGCTGAATTTGCGTGTGGACAGTTTGAAGCCAGGTGCTGGGGAAAGCCGTGGAGGGATCGAGCGACGAGATCGACCCGGTCGCCACAGCGGAGACGCAATCACGTTCCGCTGGCGCGCACGCCAGCATAAGTGCGCCGACAGCACAGAGTGCCACACCGATCCAATCCAATGGCTGGCATCTGCACAACGGATCAGAAGCTCCGGCTGTTTCGAACGGCCGCACCAACACGGATACACCCGCGCGCGTCTACGCTGCTCTCGATCTTGGCACCAACAACTGCAGGCTACTCGTCGCACGGCCATCGCGCCGCGGCTTTCTCGTCGTCGATGCCTTCTCCAGAATCATTCGTCTCGGCGAGGGTGTGAGTGCGTCCGGTCATCTCGGTGACGCCGCGATGAATCGCACGTGGGACGCCCTCAAGGTCTGCGCCGCAAAGATGCGCCGTCACAGCGTTGCGCGATCCCGCCTCGTTGCGACCGAAGCGTGCCGGGTCGCCAGCAACGGACCCGCATTCCTGGATCGCATCGACAAGGAACTGGGCCTGTCCATCGAGATCCTGTCACGCGAGTCCGAGGCCAAACTGGCTGTCTCCGGATGCGCCACTTTGCTGGATATCGACTCGGATCTCGCCCTGGTGTTCGACATCGGCGGCGGCTCGTCGGAACTCGTGTGGCTCGATCTCGCGCGCAGGCGCGGCACGTGGCGGCGTTCGCTTGGCGACCGTCTTGAGGTCACGAATTGTATCGCCGCCTGGACCTCGTTACCCGTCGGTGTCGTGACATTGGCCGAACGCTTCGGTAGCAAGCAACTGACCCCGGCTGGGTTCGAGTCGATGGTCGACAGCGTCACGGATCTGCTGAGGCCGTTCGAGGAACGCCATCGGTTCCGTGATCGCGTGGAGCACGGCCGCTCGCACATGCTCGGAACGTCCGGCACCGTGACCACCGTCGCCGGAATTCGGCTCGGCCTTCCCCGCTACGACCGCAACCGGGTGGATGGATGCTGGCTGGAAAGCGCGGAGGCTCGCGCGGTCACTTATGACCTTCTGGCACGTACGCACGAAGAGCGAATCGCCGAACCGTGTATCGGCAAGGACCGCGCCGAATTGGTCTTGGCCGGATGCGCAATCCTCGAAGCGTTAATGCGGATGTGGCCAGCCAAGCGCCTGCGCGTCGCCGATCGCGGCTTGCGGGAAGGCATGCTCGCCACCATGATGGCTGAGGATGGCCACTATCGCGGCGCCCCGCGGCGCGATCATCGGCCTGTCTGACGATCTCGGCGTTATCCTACCGAGAGCCCTTTCTGGAAAGCCTCATGGTCAAGACACCGACGCGCAGCGGTCAAGGCAAGCCCCGCCAGCTCAAAGTTCGCGTGCAAAGCACGAAGCACCGAAAGCCGTCCTCGCGGCGTTGGCTTGAGCGTCAGCTCAACGATCCGTATGTCGCCGCGGCCCAGCGCGACGGCTTCCGCTCACGCGCGGCCTACAAGTTGATCGAGATGGACGATAAGTACCGCTTCCTGAAGCCCGGTCATCGCGTCGTCGACCTCGGCGCCGCTCCCGGCGGTTGGAGCCAGATTGCTGCGGATCGGGTCAAATCGCTGGAGGGTCGCGGGCAGGTTGTCGCGATCGACTATCTGGAGATGGAATCACTGCCGGGCGTCGAGGTTCTCTGCCTCGATTTCATGGACCCCTCCGCGCCGGATGAGTTGAAATCCAGACTGCGAGATGGCGGGGCTGACGTCGTCCTGTCCGACATGGCGGCCCCGACAGTCGGCCACACCAAGACGGACCATTTGCGCATCATGGGGCTGGCCGAAGCAGCCGCCGAATTCGCCTGCGAGGTACTCGCGCCCGGCGGCACCTTCCTCGCCAAAGTCTTCCAGGGCGGCACGGAAAACACGCTGCTGGCCCTGCTCAAACGCGACTTCATCAGTGTCCGCCACGTCAAGCCGCCGGCCAGCCGGTCCGACAGCGCTGAACTTTATGTGCTGGCCATGGGCTTCCGGGCCCGCGCTTGAGGAAATAGCGCCTTGTGGCGGATTTGGGTGTCAGCGCTGTTCTGGGGGCTCAATTGGCCTGCCGTGAAGATAGCCCTCGCGGGCTTTTCGCCATGGGCGATCCGCGCGCTTGGTCTCGGTTTTGGTGCGGCGTTGCTTGCGATACTTGCAAAGGCCCTCGGCCGCTCACTGGCCATTCCGGCCGGTCATCGCACCTCGCTTTTCATATCGGCGATGCTGAACGTTGCCGGGTTCAACATGTTCGTGGTGTTCGCGCAGCTTGCCATGCCGTCATCGCGGGCCGCCATCCTGACATTCACGATGCCGATGTGGGCGGCACTGTTCGGCGCCATGTTCGCAGGTGAACGCATCGACGGGCTACGCGCGATGGCGCTGGCATCCGGAGCTGCGGGTTTGACCCTGCTATCCAAGCCATATTGGCCGGAGGTGGCATCGGGCAGCATTCCACCAGGCCTCATCTACGTGCTGGGCGCGGCCATCCTGTGGGCGGCGGGCACTGTCTATGCCAAGTACCACCGCGTCCCTGCCGATCCGCTTGGCACGACCGCGTGGCAACTTGGGATCGGAGCTGCCCTTGCCGCCGTGGGGATGCTCGCCTTTGAAACGCCGCGCGTCGATCTGTCGAGCCCGGCCGTCGCGGGGGCGTTCGTTTATCACGTCGTTCTGGCGCTGGCGCTCGCCTATTTCCTGTGGTTCGAACTGCTGGAACGGGTGCCAAGTGGGACCGCGGCCCTCGGAACTTTGCTCATCCCGATATTCGCCGTGACTGGGTCGATCGCGATCCTGGGTGAACGCCCGAGCTTTACCGACTATGCGGGGCTGGCGCTGATCCTTGCAGGTGTGGGATTGGATCAGGGGCTGCGCCTTCTTCGGGCTGCCCGGCCAGCCACCGACCGATAAGCCACCTGCGCCTGCGACACAGCCTCCAACTGAACAGCAGCCATGCACTGTCCAAGCTGGCGCATGCGCTTCCTTTACCGGCCTCCACGTGCTATGCGCGTGCCGAAATCGTCTTCGTGTTGAGACGCATTTCACCCCCGTGAGGAGCCCGCACCATGGCCGCACGCCCGATCGATATCGTTGAGGATGTCGGGCTGACCTTCGACGACGTTCTGCTGATCCCGCAAGCGTCTGAAGTGATGCCCGGTCAGGTCGAAGTTGCCACCCGCGTTACAAAGTCCGTCGCCCTGAACATCCCGATTATCTCATCGGCTATGGACACGGTGACTGAAGCCCGGCTTGCCATCGCCATGGCCCAATCCGGCGGCGTTGGCGTAGTTCACCGCAACCTCACGCCAGAGTTGCAGGCGCGCGAAGTCGAAGCCGTCAAGAAGTTTGAGAGCGGCATGGTCATCAACCCCGTGACCATCCTTCCATCCGCCACACTCGCGGACGCCCTCCAACTGATGGAGGTCAACCGCATCTCCGGAATTCCTGTCGTCGAGAAACCGGCCAACGGGCGTGGCAGCGGCAAGCTCGTCGGCATCCTGACGCACCGCGACGTCCGCTTCGCCACCAACCGCGCGACGCCGGTGTCTGAGCTGATGACGAAGGACAGGCTCATTACGGTCAAGGCTGGCGTCGGTCGTGAAGAAGCCAAGCGCCTGCTTCACCAGAACCGGATCGAGAAGCTGCTGGTGGTCGACGAGGATTATCGCTGCGTCGGGCTGATTACCGTCAAGGATATCGAAAAGGCCGCGCAGTTCCCCAATGCGTGCAAGGATGAGCAGGGCCGCCTGCGCGTCGCAGCCGCCACCACGGTTGGCGAGGATGGCCACGAGCGCACCGAGCGCCTGATCGCGGCGGGCTGCGACCTGATCGTCGTCGACACCGCCCACGGCCATTCAAGCAAAGTCATCGAGGCGGTGGCGCGCATCAAGAAACTGTCCAACAGCACGCAGGTGATCGCGGGCAACGTCGCAACGGCCGAGGCCACCCGCGCACTCCTCGATGCCGGCGCTGATGCCGTGAAAGTGGGTATCGGCCCGGGCTCGATCTGCACAACGCGCGTCGTGGCCGGCGTCGGCGTTCCGCAGCTGACCGCGATCCTGAACTGCGTGGCCGAAGCACGAAAGACCGGCCATCCGATCATCGCCGACGGCGGCGTGAAATTCTCCGGCGATATCACCAAGGCCATCGCGGCTGGCGCCAGTGCCGTGATGGTGGGCTCGCTGCTCGCCGGCACCGACGAGAGCCCGGGCGAGACCTATCTCTACCAGGGTCGCACCTATAAGTCGTATCGCGGCATGGGCTCAGTGGGTGCGATGGCGCGTGGCAGCGCCGACCGCTACTTCCAGCAGGAAGTGAAAGATACGCTGAAGCTGGTTCCAGAAGGCATCGAGGGGCAGGTGCCCTACAAGGGTCCAGTCGGCGCGGTGCTGCATCAGCTCGTTGGCGGCCTTCGCGCTGGCATGGGCTATGTCGGAGCGCGCAGCCTTGCGGAATTGCAGGCGCGCGCGAAGTTCGTCCGCATTTCACCGGCCGCCATTCGCGAGAGCCATACGCACGGCGTCGGCATCACCCGCGAGAGCCCGAACTACCCGGGCAATGGGTGATCCGGCGATCATGTCCCAAAACCTGATCGTCCTTCCCGTCGCGGCTCAAGCTCTGCTGGCGTTTGTCGTACTATTCGTCATGGCGCGCCCCCGCGCCCGGTCCCAAAAGGAACGTGGTCAAAACCTTCAGGATCTGGCCCTGGCTTCCAATGCGGATTGGAATGAAGCCGCCCTGAAAGCTGCGAATAATTACAAGAACCTGTTCGAGATTCCGGTGCTGTTTTTCGCAGCAGCGGCGTTTGCGCTGATCACGCGCACCGTCGACGGCTGGATGATCGGACTGGCCTGGCTGTTTGTTGCCTCACGCGTGCTCCACACGATCATTCATGTCACGAGCAACACTGTGATGTTGCGCGGCCCGGTGTTCATGGTCGGGTTCGCTGCGGTGTTGGTGATGTGGGTGCTGATCGTCTGGCGCGTCGTCGCCGCTGGATTTTGAATTATGAAACCTGGCGCACGACTTCAGGCCGCCGTCGAGGTGCTGGACGATATCGTCGTCCGACATCGCCCTGCTGCACAAGCCCTGGCGGACTGGGGCCGGTCGCATAGATTTGCCGGATCGGGCGATCGCGCGGCGATTGGCAATCTGGTCTATGACGTTCTGCGCCGCCGCCTGTCGCTGGCTGCGCGCATGGACAGCGATACGACGCGCGCACTCGTCCTCGCGGCTGCGCCTCTCGCCCTCGGCATGACGGCCGATCAGGTCATCGCAGCCGCCGACGGCTCTCAACATGCGCTGGCTGCTCCTAGTGCGGATGAAGCCGCCAACCTCGCGCGCGATCTGCCTGCCGATACGCCTGCGCACATCCGCGCCGATATCCCGGAATGGCTCATGCCGTCGTTTATGTCAGTGTTTGGCGAGGTTGGCGCGCTGCGCGAGGGAGAGGCCCTGGCCCAGCGTGCGCCGGTCGATCTGCGCGTGAATACGCTCAAGGCCGATCGCGAGAAGGTGCTCAAGGCGCTGCACAAATTTGGTGCGGAAGCTACTGCACTGTCGCCGATCGGCGTGCGTATTCCGGCACCGAAGGGTGCGGGGCGGACGCCGAACGTCGAAGTCGAACCCGGCCACGGCAAAGGCTGGTGGGAAGTTCAGGACGAGGCCAGTCAGTTGGCCGCACAGCTCGCTGGCCCCGGTCCGCGCATGCAGGTGATGGACCTGTGCGCCGGTGCAGGTGGCAAGACGCTGGCCCTGTCCGCGATCATGCAGAACACCGGCCAGATTTACGCCTACGACTCCGACCGCATTCAGCTTCGCCCAATTTTTGAGCGCCTGAAGCGGGCCGGAACGCGCAACGTCCAGACCATGACGGCGGGCGACAAAGATGCCGTGACGGCGCTCGGACCCAAGTTCGACCTCGTCTTCGTCGACGCCCCATGCACGGGATCCGGAGTTTGGCGTCGCCGCCCCGATGCGAAATGGCGCGTCAAGCCGCAGAACCTCACCGACCGGATCGCCGAACAGCGCGCCGTGCTTGACTTCGGTGCGTCGCTGGTACGTCCAGGTGGACGCCTCGTCTACGTGACCTGTTCCCTGCTGCCTGAGGAAAACCAACAGCAAGCAGCAGCCTTCGTTGAGCGCCATCCGGAGTATCAGATCGAGCCCTTCGCCGCGCGTTGGCAGGCTTTGCTCGGACCAACGCCACCCGATTCCGCCGACAGCCGAGATGACGCGTTGCTGCTCACTCCGGCACGACATGCAACGGACGGTTTCTTCATCGCAACGTTTTTGCGCCACGCGTGATATTTATTAATTCCGATCACAGTTGTTTTCTGTCGCATATCGTTTCGATAATCTCTCTTGAATTGGAATAGCGACCCGCTAAGTAGTGGCGCGTTGGAGACCAAAGGGGTCTCGTATTTG
>JAEYYQ010000390.1 GCA_023428365.1 Pseudomonadota bacterium
ATGCAGCGCGGCTTCGAGACTTTGTGAGAACGAGGGCAAGGGAGAGTTACTCCTTCTCCATGGTGCATTGTAGAGGATGGCCATGCTGACGCGAGAAATCCATAACCTGCGTCACCTTGGTCTCGGCTACCTCGTAGGTGTACACGCCACACATCCCAACCCCCTTATGATGGACATGCAGCATGATGCGTGTGGCTTCTTCCCGCCCCTTGTTGAAGAACTTCTCGATCACATGCACGACAAACTCCATCGGCGTGTAATCGTCATTCAGCAGCAATACTTTGTAGAGATGCGGGCGCTTGGTCTTGGGCCTGGTCTTGGTGACCAAGCCGGTGCGGCCGTCTTCTTCGTTGCCTCGGTCGGACCCTTTGTCCGGACCACCATTGTTCGCCATCGCTTCAATCATCTTTACCGGCTCCACACGCTCCGCGTCTGAAGCGCTCCATTCTTTCCCTCTGGCGGCCGATTCCCACGCTTCCAGTCATTGTTACGCGACCGGTGAACCGCGGCAATCCCCCTCTATTCGCGACCTATAATACGCCGGGCGGCGGTGAAGCGATCCACATTCGAGCCATCTTCCCTGGCAAATGGACGCAAAAAAGGCTCAGGCGACAACCCGAGCCCTTATTGTTCGTCCCGCCGGCTTGCAGTTCTGAAAACGTGCCCGCTCTAGCGGCCCGTCGGGAAAACGGACTCGATCGGCTTATAAGCATCCTTGGCCATGCTGGCGTACATGCTGCCAATCTTGTTCATCTCCCTCATGTAGTCGTCGTAGGCCGTCCGGGCGTAATTGGTCTGAATTTCGAGCGCCTGATCGAAACTCCTGGCGGTCATCAGCTTTTCCAGGGTGCGGGTATTATTTTCGATCGAACGCTTACTGTAATCTGACATCTCGGCGGCAATTGCCTGCCAGGTCTTGGTCCAGTCTCCGAAGAAACCGAGGGCACGGCTCATATTTTCCTGACCCAGTTTCTGGAAGTCCATGGTGTCTGCCATATCCGCTTTCCTGATTTACGAGGGCCTGCGCGTCGGCGACCAAATGGCCGGGGATCTGTTTACGCTGCACCGCAAAAGATAAGACGAGTTGTGGCTACGTCAAGGCGGCCCGCTGGCTTTGGGCTGCCGGATGGGACGACGCTTGGATAGCGTTAACCTCATTCTAGGATTGGGCGCATAGGGTGCGGAACTGCAGCAGACCGGCGCTTGGGAGGTCGACGGAACGCCGCAAAGGTGCCCCAAACCGTTGGTTTCGTGCCGGTGGACGCCGCTGATGCGGTTCGGGGAAAGCAAGCCAGTGTCGAAGCAGACCGGCAAAACCTCGTTGTCCGGCTGTCGTCACCCGCGAGGAAAGTCTGAGTAGCCTATGCGACCGAGTAAGTCCGACTCCGCGTTCCGGCAGCTAGCGCATGCCTGCTTCGCGTTCGTAGCAATGCTGGCCGTTCTGCCGGCGCATAATGCTGCAGCCGATGCCCGAAACGCGTCGATGGTAATCGATGCGAATACCGGCCAGATCCTGCACGGCAGCAATGCGGATGCGGAGCGTTATCCGGCTTCCCTCACCAAGATGATGACACTTTATCTGCTGTTCGAAGAAATCGAACGCGGGCGCCTGACCCTGTCGTCCACCATCGAGATCTCTCCGCGCGCCGCCGCAGCTGCTCCCTCGAAGCTTGGATTGCCGGCCGGAGAAAAGATTGCCGTAGCCGATGCCATCCGCGCCCTCGCCGTCAAATCAGCGAACGATATCGCCGTCGCGATTGCCGAACATCTGGGTGGCTCTGAGGCAGCCTTCGCCAATACGATGACCGAGCGCGCGCGACAGCTTGGAATGACGCGCACCATCTTCCGCAACGCATCCGGCTTGCCCGACCGTCAGCAGGTGACGACCGCGCGCGATATGCTGACCTTGGCGCTGCGGCTCAATGACGATTTCCCGAAGCTCTATCCGTTTTTCAATACGCTGAGCTTCACCTACCGCGGCAAAACCTATCGCACGCACAATTCCCTGTTGCGCACATTTCCCGGAATGGACGGCCTGAAAACCGGATATATTCGCGCATCCGGCTTCAATTTGGTCAGCTCCGTCCGTCGCGGAAATCGACATGTCGTTGCCGCTGTATTCGGCGGTAGCACTGCTGCCAGCCGAAATGCCGAGATGCGTGCGTTGCTTGGACGAACGATCCCACGGGCCTCTCCGGTCAAGACGCGGAAACCGGCTCCGAAGCTCATCGCACGCGCATCACCCGCCTCGCGGCCGGAACGCCGTGTTGCAGAGGTTGCCCCGCCTGCGCCAATCCCAGCGCCGAGGCCAGTACAAGTTGCAGCGGCAGCGCCGGAACAGTCACGACCGGAGATTGCCATCGCGCGTGTTCGGCCGGTCATGATGGCACAGCAGCCGACGTCGGCAGCAGCAGCCGTCGAAACCGAAAGCCGACCCAGCGAACCGCAGTTTGTCACGGCCTCAGCGGCTCCCGCCGCCGGTCGCGGCATGGCACCATCGACGTTCCAGCAACAGGCTGAAAATCTGAATCGTGGCGCCTCATCAGTGGCACCATTGGCGTGGGATGCTCCGCAGCAGACCGAGCAACGACGCCCGCCTGCACCAACCGTCGTGGCTTCGGCCCCGGCAGTCGCCCCCGTGGAGGCCCCTTCGGTACGGCAGAGCGCAGCGGTGAGCGGCGCGTTCGCGATCCAGGTCGGCGCTTATGCGACAGCGGCTGAGGCGGAGAAGGCGCTCGTTCTGACTTTGGAGCGCGCCGCAGGTCTGCTCGGAGACGCCTCGCCGGTGACAGCTCCTGTCCAGTCCGGCAGCCGGCAGCTATATCGCGCCCGCTTCGCCGGGTTCGATCAACAGGCTGCGGCAAACACCTGCAATGCCCTGCGCCGCCGCCAGATTGATTGCTTCGTAGCCCGCGCAGCCAACTAAGCCAACCGATCTGCAACAGGCCTAAGCCGATCGGTTGGATCGGAGACTGCTGATATTTCTGGATTTTACCGAAGAGATGGTGGGCGGTGAGAGGGTCGAACTCCCGACATCTTCGGTGTAAACGAAGCGCTCTACCACTGAGCTAACCGCCCGCACCGGCCGCTTCTACATCGCGCGAGCAGGAATGAAAAGAGC
>JAEYYQ010000441.1 GCA_023428365.1 Pseudomonadota bacterium
GAGCAACTCGGCGGCCGTCGCTTCTCCGGGCGTCCAGGTTTTGCGCAGGCCACCGGCCCAGTCGGGTTTGGTGGGCAGCAAATGCCATCGCTCCAGGGCGTCGCTGGCCGGATGACGTCCAGGTGCGAGGATCTTGGTGGGAGCTCGCTGCGGAGATCGCGGTGTTGTCTGGGACGCTGCCCGCCAGAACGGCGTGAAGACTTTGAACGGTTCTCCGGCTTTGGTTGTGATGGCGTCGGGTTCAAACAGAAGCGCGCCCGGATAGCGCTTCAATTCCACCCCGTTCGCCTCCAACGTCTTTTGCAGGTGCGTTTCCTGTTTGCGCGCCCACGGCTCGTAACTGCGCGATGCGAAAATCGCGGTGGCATCGAGTTCCTTGGCAAGACGGGGCAGGATGTCGAGCGTCGAGCCTTGCCGCAAAATCAGCCTGCTGCCCCGTTTACGCAGGTCAGCGGACAGCGACTTGATGCTCTCGTGCAGCCACCAGCGGCGCGCTCCGCCTGACTTCCATGATCCAGCAGCCTCGTCGTCGAGGATGAACACCGGCACGACAGGTTGCCCGGTCGCAACGGCAGCCAGCAGCGCCGGATGATCGGCCATTCGCATGACGTGCCGAAACCAGACGATGACCGGTTGCTTCACCACAAGAGGTTCTCCGCCTGCCTGAAATCAGCAGATGAGGTGATTTCGCCAATGTGACAAGCGGAGAAGGGGAAGATCAGCCGTTGCGCGGTTCTGCGCCAGGGCACAGTTTGAAAGCGCGGGCGAAGGCGTCGTTGCTCGATGGAAATTCGCCGATGATGACGCCGTTCGGTGCGTGCACACGGAGGTAATTGTCGGTCATCGAGCGCTCGAAGCCATCCAGCACGCTGAGCGCCGTGAACTCAACCGCATCGTTGGTGACGTGCCGGATCAACATCGTTTTCTTGCCACCATAGCTGGCGGTCAGGATGCGGCAGGCGGTTGGTTCATGTCGTTGGGCCGCCGGTGGAGCAGCTGCCGGACGCGCAGGGATGGCAGCTGTGGCAGTCTGAAAAGACGGGGCAGGAGGAGGTGATCTGGGAGGAGCGCGCTCAGCGATCTGCTGGCCCGTGCAGTAGGTAGCCGCAAAACGCTGTGCGATGGATTCGATGGAACGACCGTAGGCGCGATCCACCGCCCATCGGCCGGCGAGATCCTGGAACGTCAGCGGACGTTTGCGTGCAATCGGCTCCGACAGTGCCAGAATATGATCCTGCTTCAGGCGCGTGCGTGGCGCGACGGGGGATGCAACGCGTTCTCCCGAATAGACCACGAGATGCTCGATCTGGCCGCGCACGCCGCTGGACACATCCGGGAAGCTATCGCCGGGCACGCCGCCACCCGTCGTCCCAATACCAGCGAAATTGTTCTGTCGCGGATCGACATCGCCGCGGCGTCCATTCCCGCGCAGATACGTCAGGAAATTCGTCTCGATGACCATTTGATAGAACGCGTAGTCCCAACGCACGTTGAGAGCTTCGCCATGCCTCTTGTACCACGAGGCGATGTCGGCAAATCGGGGATCGAGATTGGTATTCCGGGTCGAAAGAAACGCCATCAGCCGCGCAGGCGTGACACACGCCGGAACCTGATTGGACGGGCTGGTACGGATAGGCGGGGCTGCGGCTTCAGCCCCTCCGCCGGAAACGAGCGCCGCCAGGATCAGCCCGGTGGCAAAGAACGGCCGCCAAGCAGCAGCGACACCTCGCTGCCAGGACGATGATGACCTCATCCTTCCGGGCACAGCTCGAAGGCCTTGTTGAGCGCACTCGACTGATTGGCGAACTCGCCGACCGACTGCCCGCCCCTGGCATATGCCGCAATGTAGGCTTCGGTCTCGCGCTTTTCGGCGCCTTCGTTGACGTCCAGGACCGTGAAGTTCACGGCGCCGTCGTTGACCGACTTGATGATGATCGCCTTCTGGCCTCCGTAGCTCGCCGTCCAAACGCGGCAACCCGAAGTAGGTGCTGGTGCAATAGCTGTGGCTGCGCCGGTTGCGGCGCCGGCAGTCTTGATGGTCTGGCCCTGATTGGCTGCGGGCGGAACAGTGCTCGCCTGTTCGCTGATCGAATCTCCGGTCTGCTTGGCAATGGCCGCTGCGCCAAGACTTGAGCGCTGCGCGCTGCTCTCATTGCGAGCCTCTTCAATCGCACGACGCGCGATATCGGCGCCGGAGACTTTGGGCTGTGCAGGGGGAGCCTCGGCAACTGCCTTCACCGGCTGCTGCATGCGGGTGCCGCGCGCTTCGGCGACGAGCTCCGGACGCGGGTCGGGACGATTGCAATGATTGTCGTAGAAGGCCTTGGCGATGGCTCCGACTTTACTGCCGTAGCCGCGATCTCCGGGTGCCCACTTCCGCGACAGATTACCGAACGTGACCTGTCCCCGCATGCTCCGCTGCCACGACGTCAGGACGCCCCATTCCTGAACCTTGCGGGTGCGCTCCGCAACCGGATTGGGAATATAGTCGCCGGCGTACAGGAGAAGATGTTCGAGGTGGGCCTTCACGCCCAGCGAAACGGTTGGGAAGCTTTCGCCCGGCGCACCGCGGCCAGTCGCACCCATTCCAGCGAAGTTGTGCTGTGCGGGGCGCACGTCACCAGGGCGGCCATTACCCTGCCGGTAGCTCAGGTTGCCGGTCTCCAGCAGCATCTGGAAAAAAGCAAAGTCCCAGCGAACGCCGAGAGCCTCGCCATGGCGCATGTATTCGGTCGCAACACCATCGAAGCGATCATCGAGGTTGCCGTTGCGATCCTTCACGAACGACATCAGGCGGCCCGGCGTCGCGCACGCTGCGACTGTGTTGGAGGCTCCCGTCTTAATGGCGGGAAGCGTTTGCGCCTGCGCGGCAGTAGCGGTGCACGCGAGAAACAGAATGAGCGGTGCGGCGGCCCGGCATTTCATGAGATGACGTCGTCCCCGATGTGCGGCTGCAACTTTCGTTAGCGATTCGGACCTGCATAATTATGCTGGTCAACCTTAAGGGGAGGTTGACGTTCGCCCCGATTCGAACACTGCGAAGAATGCAGATATTTAGGGCGCAAGTTGGTACGCGCTGAGGAAGAATTGTGGCTATGCCGCCTAAATAGCGATTGAGAGCGCTATAGGATGTTCAGGGGGCGGACTGCAGCCGTAGGATCTCGATCCCGATCCCTCGGCAGGCCGGCAGCAGGTCCGGCTTTTCGACACGTACGCGGGCGAACACGACCCGCTTATCCGAAAGACACACCTCGGCGATGCGCTCCGCAAGCGTCTCGATCAGATTGAAGTGTCCGCTATTGACCGTGCGCTTGATGGCCTGGATCGCCAGATCATAGTCGTAGATATCGCTAACGCGATCGCTGGTGCCGTCGTAGCCGTCGTTCACACGCAGATCGAGTGAGACGATGACGCGCTGTTCATAGCGGTGCTCATGCTCGTAGACGCCGACGCTGCCGATCAGCTCCAGGCCGTTGATGAAGATCCGGCGGACCTCGCGACTCATGGCCGGATCCTGCGCGAGCGTCTCATCGCTCCAAGTGGCCACGTGTGCAGCTCCTTCATCGCCAAGCCAAATGCTGGCCGCTATCCAGGGCGATCATCTGGCCCGTCATTGCCGGAGCGTCAAGAATGAACCGCACCGCATTGGCGATCTCCTGAGGGCTTGCAGGGCGCTGCAGTAGAGTGCTCTTCCATTCAGCCTCGAACTCTGCGGGCTTCTGATGGGTGCTCTGCAGAACCGGGCCGGGCGCAATGGCATTGACGCGGATGCGCGGCGCGAGCGCCTGTGCCAGCATCTGCGTCGCTGGCCAGAGCGCGGCCTTGGAGAGGGTGTAGGAGAAGAAGTCGGGCGTCGGCCGCCAGGCACGCTGGTCGATGATGTTGATGATGTTTCCCTCGGCCTCTGGTGGCAGCTGAGCGGCGATTGCGCGCGCCAGGAATACTGGCGCACGCAGATTTACGTCCATGTGCGTGGCCCACAGGTCGTCGGTCAGGCTGGCGAGATCGTCCCGCAGAAATTCCGAGGCATTGTTGATGAGGCAGGTAATCGGTCCGAGCGCGTCGTTGCACCGACTGACGAGCGCCGTCATGTCATCAATGTTCGAAAAGTTGGCCGCGAACGCGGTGGCGGAATGCCCAGCTTCGCGTAGTTCGGTGACCAGGGCGTTCGCCTCGCGCGCCGATTGCCGATAGTGGATGGCGACCTGCCAGCCGTGTGCCGCGAGGTCACGAGCGATCGCCGCCCCGATGCGTCGCGACGCTCCGGTGACGAGGACTGTGCCGGCTTTCGCTCCTGCCATGAGCAAGGTCCAGAAATAGTGAGTACGCTGCTCCGGATCATGACCGGTTTACGACGTGGCTGCGACTCTCAAA
Organism: Pseudomonadota bacterium; assembly: GCA_023428365.1. Lineage (GTDB taxonomy): Bacteria > Pseudomonadota > Alphaproteobacteria > Rhizobiales > Hyphomicrobiaceae > ZC4RG25. Next base: position 4,375 of record JAEYYQ010000441.1, read on the forward strand.
ATCTACGGCCGGGTAAGGCTGAACAGCGCAGCTTAGTTTCCCAGCAGGGTGAGCAGAGTTTGGGCAAAGTAACGTGGCCTTGTTGCTCGCTTTTTGCTCCGGCGATGGGCAAGAAATGGTCAAATAAAAGGAATAGTTGCGCCGGCGTTACATGGGCATTTCCACAAGTTATGCAGCCATGAAACGCGCTTGCTTAGATCAGAACTTTTCCATTTCCTAAGTGTGACGGTGCCGTGACGAAGGGGGCATCTGGCGCGCAGCTGGTTCGACAATTGGCCATCGGTGCGCGAGTCACAAACGGGGGAAGACGAGATGATCGGTTTACGAAAACTTGGCCTCGCCATGGGCGTGGCCGGAACGCTGGCGGCTGGATTGGCCACATCGGCAGTTGCAGGCGGCAGCATCAAGGACGAGCCAGCTCCGGCTGGCCGTGAGTTGGCTTGGTCGTTCAACATCGGTGGCACCACCGACTACGTTTATCGCGGCATCTCCCAGACCTGGGAAGATCCGGCCGTCCAGGGTGGTTTCGATGTCACCTACGGCAGCTTCTACATCGGCACCTGGGCGTCGGTTGTTAAGTTCGCTCCGGACCGGTCTGACTCGGCTGCCGACGTCGAAGTTGATTTCTATGC
>JAEYYQ010000464.1 GCA_023428365.1 Pseudomonadota bacterium
GGATAAGGATAGTCATGTCGGTGGATATTGGCGGACGGCTGCGCTATCTGCGCTCCCGGCAGAACCTGTCTCAGCGGGAACTCGCCAAACGGGCGGGCGTCACGCACTCGACGATCTCGCTTATCGACGCCAACAAGACCAACCCCTCGATCGGCGCCCTGAAACGTATTCTCGACGGCGTTCCCATCGGGCTTGCCGAGTTCTTCGCGCTGGAGCCCGACCGGCCCCGGCAGGCGTTCTACGGCGCTGAAGAACTGACGGAGATCGGCAAGGGCGGCGTGTCCTACAAGCAGGTCGGAGAGAATCTGTTCGGCCGCGCGCTGCAGATTCTGAAAGAGCGCTATGAGCCAGGCGCCGATACGGGGCGAGTCCCGCTGGCACATGAAGGAGAGGAGGGGGGCATCGTCATCAGCGGCCGGCTGGAAGTCACCGTAGATGACGAGCGGCGCATCCTGGGTCCGGGCGATGCCTATTATTTCGAAAGCCGGCGTCCGCACCGTTTTCGTGCGGTGGGACCGCAGCCGTGCGAGGTGGTGAGCGCCTGTACACCGCCGTCGTTCTGAAAGCTGCGTGCCGAGTGCGTTGGCTCACAAGGTCTGCGCAAGTTTTGACGCTTCCTCACGAGACGCTTGCGGGAACCGCCGACGGCGTTTAACACGCATAACCGCAACACGACAGGTTGCGTCGCGCGCTCGATACGAGACGTGCCGGAGGGGTGGCCGAGTGGTTGAAGGCACCGGTCTTGAAAACCGGCAGGCCCGCAAGGGTCTCGTGGGTTCGAATCCCACCCCCTCCGCCAAAGAACATTGATATTGCTGGTTTTTTTCGGCAAATTTGAGTTTACCTACATATCTACCTACCTTCATCGAGCTGGGGGCCGATTCGCGAGCCACCGGTGGATGGCGCAATGTTCTTCGCGTTCGACGCCTGGAGCGCGTTTCGGACATTGCCATCCTCCATGGTTGCGTGACTCCGGGACTTGCTATCACCACCCGCGGCCCAAGGATGCGTTCATCCCGTTCCAGATTTTGGGATGGGCTTTCGCACCGTCGAGTCTATCATTATTAGCATTGAGGCCTGCAAAGCAGATTGCCTGATCGACTATTTTTCTGCCGACAGCCAAGCTAACCGTGCTGTAAGATCAACTCGCCTGATAGCTGGTCCCGGCTAGATAAGGGTTGTCCTTCAGCGCCGCCGGGATGAAGAGGCTTGACATTGGTCGCAGCCTCCGTCCCTCGAACTCGACCGGGTTCGGTCGGTCCACCTGTCAATCGGCGGGGAACTTTGACCCTCTATCGGCGTGCAATTTTGACCCCACCACAACGTGAGTTTCTTCGCCTTCAAGCGCGGAGCTGTGGAGCGTAGCGGAGCAGCGGAGGGATTGGAGGCGGGGTCAGTTTTCGACGCCGGTTGTCATTCTCGCGCAGGCCTGTTCACAGTCGTCGTAAGTCGAAATAGTCAGATCCTCTTTGAGGATGACATTCCGTTTATCAGCCGGAAGCGTTTTTCACAGTTGGTGGGTGAGACGCTTGAGAATTACGCGCTTCGGAGTGGCGTAGACCTTGAGGATGAGGACGTGATCGTGTCGGTGTCGCCGAAGCACGAAAAACACTCGTGACTGATATGGCCTACCGCGTCACGAGGGCTGCAGGAGAGACGGCCATATAACCGGCGGGTCCTGCGATAGGTTCCGTGCTGATGAAGTTTGGGCGTGAAAGACCCTCGTGACCCTGGTCAGATCACGAGGGCGAAGCGTGAGGACACACCATGACGTTCCTGTCAGGAGCCAGGAACTTACATCAAACCCCCATGTGGGTGCGCGGGTTCCCATACAACTCCACTTTTAGCGCCAAAGCCTGTTACTCGGCGATCGGCATCAGCAGGTCCGAGTCATCGTTCTTCGGTGAGTTGACCCGTGTGCTGACTGGCCACATGCGCATGAGCTCGGCCGGATAGGGCGCCAGCAGATCGCCCGGATCGGTTCGATGTTCGACAGCTTGGTCGGACGATGACCGGCATCCGGTCGTGAACGCTGGCCATGAGGGCATTGGGCTCGCACGTGATCTCCACCTGATCCATGTCCATGCGCTCGGTCATCTTTGGCAGTGATCTTCTGTCCCATTAAAGCTTATCCAGCCGCCATTCGGTTTCATGGATTCCCTTGATCAGCTTTTGAAGACACGGTCCGCGATATCTATTACGCGGAAAAGAAAATCCTGAAGGCGTTGCCCAAGATGGCAAAGAAAGCGAGTTCACCCAAGCTCGCCAAGGCGTTCGAAATGCACGTCGCCAAAACTGAAGCCCAGGTCGATCGACTTGAACAAGTGTTTGAGCTAATGGGCAAAGCACCCCGCGGTAAGACCTGCCCTGCCATCGATGGCATCATCGTGGAGGGCGAGAAAATTATGAAAGAAGCCAAGGATCCAACTGTGCGTGATGCAGGTATGCTGGCCGCTGCCCAGGCTGTGGAGCATTATGAGGTCACACGCTACGGCACGCTCAAGTCATGGGCCGGCAAGCTCGGCATGTCGGATGCGGTGAAGCTGCTCGATGCGACGCTAAAAGAAGAAACGGCAACCGATGTTAAGCTGACCGACCTCGCCGAAAGCGAGATCAATATTGAAGCGGAAGCGGCGGATGGCGCATCGGATCGCAAGACAGCAAGTGGCCGTCGCTGACACAGCCGCGGGCGGGGCGGATTTGCAGGAGTTCAATATGCCGCGCTCCCCTAGCCTCGATGATCGCCCGACTTGATGTGGCGATGGGCAACGCTTTTGGCGCCAGATGCGAAATTGGGAGCGCTGTCCAAATGTGGCGATGATCTCTGTTGCCTGTCGATGGCGGCCGTAGGTTGGGTGCAGGATCGAGACCCTGTCGTATGTCTCACTTGCGGGACGGTGGGCCGAATGTGCTGCGACACTTATCAGAAAGACGGTCTGCGAGTTAGCTGGTTACCGCCTGATGGAGTGACTTTTGGCCCGTCTCATCGTTGCCCGCACTGCAACGGCACCGGAAAGGCCACCGGATTTCAGTTTATCGTAGTGGATCAGTTTTTTGACAGTCCGAAAAGGCTGATACGAAGAACGCCGCCGGGTGGGCTGTGCCTGTATTGCGATGGTAATAGCTTGGGACCGGGTGATCACCCTCGCAGCTCCTAATTCAAATGCAACCCGCAACCATCCTGCGCCTCAGGGCTTCCTCAGCGCTCAGGTACCAGTTTGTTTTGGATCTTTCTTCGATTTCATTGAATTGTATCGCGCTACCGGCAATCAGCTGTTCAAAGCCCTTGCGCTCAGCTTCGATCCCGCTCTGGAATTCAGCAACCACTGCTTGCGCCGCCTGCAACGATGCAGTCAGCGGCCCCGCTGGAATCTCCTTACTGTTCGTCTTGCGACCATGAATGAGCAGCGTGGTATTGCGAGTGAGATAACGGCAGCGAATGGGAAACGCTGCCATGATGGTGATACCAGCCGAGTACACAATCGCTTCGCCAGGGAAGACCATCTCTCGTTTAAGCACCTCGCGGCACAGGCGCACGTGTTCGGCAATGCGCAGTCCCACATCGGCTACTCCACCCGCTGTGGTGAGCTGCACGATCATAGGCTCCTCCACCTCAGATTGAGTTGATCCGTAAAGGCCCTCAACATCTGGTCATCCACTTCGCCGTTTAGGCGAATGTGCGGCTTAACAAGTTTGGCAGCATCCATTGCGTCCTCCCAAAAACGGCGGGGCTGAGCCCCGCCACTATTGGTCTATTCTTTTTGCTTCTGTTTCTGCTCCTGGCGCTGCCGCTGCTCCTCCTGTTTTTGCCGCTGGCGCTCCATCTCCTCTTGGCGCTGCTTGTCCTGCTGCTCGCGTTCGTTTTCCATGCGGGTGATCCTTTCCGAGGAGCAACATTGCTCAGCCAATGAACCCATCTGCAACCCGATGCGTTCCGCGTGGAAGATTGAGTGTCTGGTGGCGAGGTCGCGTGCACAGCAAACGATGCTCCATCTGTGAGGGCACCGGTCAGGCCATCGGCGTGCAGTGTGTTGTGCTCGGGCATTTCGCAGATGGGTGCAGGGTGTTGCGTATCTCGGCGCCGGGTGATGTATGTCTTTACTGCCAGGGCAAGGGGACGCTGCCCGACACGCCGGCCTCATTGGACTAGCGGCCGTCACGGCAATCCGGCTTCACGAAGAAGCGCTTTGTTGATTGCCACGCCCGCCTTTGCCCCTTCGGCTATCGCGACCGCGACCAGTAGGACATCTCTCGAAGCATCTCGGCAACGTAGACGCCGGGTACGCTGGTTTCCTCGGTGACAGGGTCTATCGTCACGCCGCCCTTGCTATCGCGACTGCAGCCTAGCCTGGCGCTCAGATCCGATTTCTGCTGACATCCGGTGATAAAGAAAAGTGCTTCGCTGGCGATGGAGCTGCCATCGGCAAACTCAATATTCTCTAGATCCGGCCCCGTCCTGTCAGCGCAGCGATCGGCTGGGTGAAGACGGCAATGTGCTGCGACTGAAGCCGCAGCAGGGCTTCCGCGGGAAGGAGATCACCATCCGTACATGCGATAACACTCGGCGACCATTGCTTCATCACGACGGCAGCAAGGTGCCGGCCGCGATGTTCAAAGCCATCGCAATAGAGACAGTGGTGAACACTGTGGCCATAGAATTCTCGAATGCCAACCAGATCCGGCAAGTCGTCAGCCAACCCAGTTGCCAGCAGGATTTTCTGTGCGGTCCCCTTCTGTCCGGTCGTCGCAGCGAAAGCCGAACGATGGGCCGGGGACGGACACAATAGACGTCACCGTCGTCGACTGAAATCTGACGCTGCTGTAGGTTTTGAGCTCTCGTTGCCCCGGTTGCAATCACTCGGCAGCGACTTACTGCAATTCTTTGCGAGGCGGCAATGCGTGAGCTCGGAGGACAAAACATACTGGTCGTTGAAGACGACGCTTTGGTCGCTTCGGATCTCGCCACTATATTGGCGGACCGCGGGGCCGTGGTGATGGTCGCCGCGTCTTCAAAAGAGGCTATAGCCATGATCGATCGTTGCGTGCCGGATGCAGCCTTCATCGATGTGTGTCTCAATGACGAAAACAGTGATCTCATCTGCCGCCGCCTATCGACATGGCTGATCCCGTTCGCATTCCACACCGGTTACGGAATTCATCCAGAATCCTGGCCGTTCGCACCTCTGATCGCAAAGCCGGCAACTTATAATCAAATCGTCTCTTGCGCACAGAGAATGTGTTTGTGGACGACGTGCGACAAACATATCAACACTACAACCCAAGTGGCCTAATTCAAGCGCGCCGCCCTTGCGATCGCTGCCAGCTGCCGGGGCAGCTCACCTCGAGGAGTTTCACGAGGATGCGCTGCATGCGCGATCGCCCACCAATGTTGCTTTGACGTCAAGTTCGAAGCGGATGGAGGTCGCTTCTGTTTTCCTCGCGAATTGAAGGGGGCCCGATGGGCCCCCTTCACCTTATCAGAAATCCATTCCAGCTCCCGTAATGGGCGGTTGACTTGAATTTCTCTTTGGCTTCTCAGCGATCATCGCTTCCGTTGTGATCAGCAAACTCGCGACCGAGGCGGCGTCCTGCAACGCGGTGCGCACGACCTTGGTCGGATCGATGATGCCCTTTCCAACCAGATCGACGTACGTGCCGGTCTGTGCGTCGTAACCCCAACTGTAGGAACCGTTCTCCAGCACCTTGCCAACGATCACCGAACCATCGTCACCGGCGTTTTGCGCGATCT